>JAWCQV010000022.1:0-8801 GCA_038869575.1 Bathyarchaeia archaeon
ATGCTCCTGGTATAGTGGGCTACGGCGTATACACTTCTAGGTTCAGAATTAGGGAAGGCGGCATAGAGCGTTCTGTTCCATTTATAGATGAGGACGCCATAACAGCGGCTGTTGAGGCTGGAAAACTTGCATTGATCCATTCTGGTGTTGACAGCTCTCTTGTTGGCAAAGTTTATGTAGGCTCCGAGTCCAACCCCTACGCTGTAAAACCAATAGCCTCAAAAGTTGCGCAAGTCCTCAAGCTCGGCGAAGAAGATGAAGATGTTCAAGGCGTCGACGCTGTTGACACAGAATTCGCATGTAAGGCGGCTACAAGCATGTTTAAGGATGCAGCCTCCCTCGTTAGTTATCCAAAGATGGACCTCCAATACGCCATGATTATCGGTGCGGACAATTCACAAGCAGCTCCAAGAGACTGCCCTGGCGGAGAGTTGGACTTTTTCGTTGGTTATGGCGGGTGCGCCTACATATTTGGAAAAGCTGATGTGATAGCGGAGCTTGAAGGCTGGTACTCATGCACATCGGACACACCTGACTTCTGGCGAAGGGACGGCGAACCATACCCGATGCATGGTGGACGGTTCACAGGTGACCCAGCCTACTTTAAACATATAAGGAAAGCCGCAAAGAAGCTTATGGATAGGTTGGGTTTAAAACCAAGCGACATAAACTATTTTGTAGCCCACCAGCCTAACGTCCAATTCCCAATAAGAATAGCCCGTGAACTAGGATTCAAAGAGGAACAATACATGCCATCAATCCAAGTGGCTAAATTCGGCAACACGTACTCGGGATCTTCACCAGTAGGCCTGGCAGCTGTCCTTGACATTGCAAAACCAAACGAGCGCATACTAATCGTAAGCTACGGTTCTGGAGCAGGAAGCGATGCCTACTCCTTCATAACAACAAACCAAATCCTTGAGAAAAGACAACGCCAAAAACTCACAGTGAAATATCAAGCAGAAAACCCGTTCCTGGAATACGTAGACTACACGACGTATAGAAGACTTAAGGCAGGCATGTAGACAACATTTAATAACTTTAAAAGTGAAAAACATACAATGGAGCCCAACTAATGTCCATGCGAGAAGTCTTCAGAGTTATATACGCGCCTCAAAAGGCCTTCAAAGAAATAATACAAAAACCAGGATATAGGGGACCATTAATAATCATGCTGTTATTTGTGCTATCTTTTTCTGGTTTCTATTACGCTTTATCCGCTAGGGTTTACTATGACCAAACAGCACCAAAGTTAACGGATTTAGATAAATGGACAGAAGATGCTAGCCTATGGCGCTCAAACACAGACGCAAAAATATCCAACAACACCTCAGATTACATCGAAGGAAATTGTTACGGAAAAAAGAGCATCCAATTTATCCTAGAGAACAGCAGCCGAATCGACATGGAATTGGGAATCCCAGAACCACTAAATTGTATAGAACCATATAATTATACTAGCCTCTCATTTAGAATCAAGATAATTGAACCATCAGAGAAGCCCGTTAACGTAAGCATTTATCTATACTCAGGAAATACCATAGATAAATACTTCAATTATTCAATGGAAGGTAAAGCTTTAGAAATTAATGTTTGGAACAATAAAACAATTTTATTAACTGACTTTACAAATGTCGGCGGTGCAGATTGGCGGAACATTACAAGTCTAAAATTTGAAATGACATGGACAAGCGATAAAAATATAGCAGTCCTTGTTGATGGAGTCTTCTTCCACGGCTTTTATATTTCCATGTTTGAGATGAATGGAAGTGCAATAATAGCCAATTTTATTGTAAGCGGGTTCATGCAGTTCACCATACAGTGGGTAATCCTCGGCATCATTCTATATTTATTTTCAAAGCTTTTTAGGGGGCAGCCTATTTGGAAAACTATGCTTTCCATTTCAGGATTTGTGCTTATAACTTTATTCATACAAAACCTAATTCTTACAGGCGTTGTTTTTGCCTACCCTGAAATGCGTCTATCTCTGGAAACATTGGGAGGAGTTCAAGGAGAAGGTTGGACTGCAGATGCCCAGAACTTTATGTCGATTTTAACCATCAAATACGATGTTTTAGATAGAATAGTTTACTTTGTTTGGATTGTAGCCCTATGCAGCGTTGCAGTTCATCTGTTGTTTGAGTTTCCATGGACAAAAAGCATTTCCGTATCTTTTCTTAGCAGCCTAATTAGCATGTTGGCATTTCGCTTCTTAATTTATGGAACGGTTTGGCTCTAATTTAGTTTTAACCCTAATTTTATTCGTATCTTAGAGCTACCACCGGCGGGATTTTTGAGGCTCTATAGGCCGGCAAGATTCCGCCTACCAAGCCGATAAATATCGTTAGTGCAAGTGTTTGGGTTATGAGGTTTGGCGTTATTAATGGGCTCAGCTGGAGAGTGATGCCGCCTTCTCCTATACCGCCTATTCTGAAGCCTCTTGAAGCTAATAGGTAAGCCCCCACCACGCCTAATGATATTCCTGCCGTTCCGCCGACAAGGCTCATGACTATTGACTCCATAAGAATCAGCAGAAGAATCTGCCTATTCGTGTAACCTATCGCCTTCATTACGCCTATTTCTCTGGTACGTTCCATAACTGATGTTATCATGGTGGCTGCCACTCCAGCTATTGCAACAGCAAAGGCCGAAAGCGAAGTTGAAAAGTTTATGAAATTTATTGCCCCAGTTACGCTGGAAACAGCCTCGGCTATGGAGCTGAAAGCAATTATTTGAGCTTTATCCTCATAATACTGCCTCAAAGTTGAAACAACAGGCTTGACGTCAGCTGGGTTGCTTACTAAAACAAGAATTCCAGACCATTTATCCATCCCAAGAGAGCTTTTGCCAGCCTCAAAACACATAAAGATGGTGGAGTCAGGATCCACTATCAAAGCGCCGCCATATTCTTCTAGGATGGCGCCAACCCGCACTCCTACCGATCTTCTGCCTGTTATTTTTCCTCCTTCAACCTTCGGCACGGTTATGATCAAACTGTCTTCTAGGCGGAAGTATTTCTCGTCGTCTTTGTAGGCTATTTTCCGACCTATTATAACGTATAAACGCTCTGCCGGAACATCTCCTTCCCCGATTTTTAAGCTTCCAATGGCTTCGAAAAGCAGGTTATAATCAACCGCGAATATTGACACTTTAACGTCTTCTGTTCCCCTTTTTACGGCGCCTTGCGTGTTATAAAAAGGTTCAGCCCTCTTAACCGCTTCAATGGTCCTAATATAATTTAAGTCTTCTTCGTCTAGCCGATAATTTTCTGTTGGAAAAATGGCGATTGCATTTTGACCCAATGAGGTTATCCTCTCCTCTATATAGTTTGAGTAGCTTCCAACAACAGAGCTCATCATGACGAGAACCAGCGGCCCAATGGCTATCCCCACTATTGTTAGCGTAGCCCTCATCCTTCTTTCGCTTAAAGCCTTAAGAGAAAGACGAACAAAGTCCGTAAACATTAAGTTTTCACCGTCGCTAATTAGTGGCTACCTTCCGCCAATTTTGACTTCTTAACAGTCCTATATATTAGGAGGGCTGCTACAGCTAAAAATATGATGACCCCTACTACAATAATCCACCTTTCAATAGGGAATTCTTCACCTTTAACTGTCGGAGGGGCAACTTCTTGAAGTGTAATGGTTATGTTTGTCGCTTTTGACTCTAGCTTGTTGAATATGTCATAGTATCTAACAGTCAAAACAGCCGAGTCGCTATATTTGTTTATGTCCACTCTGAAGGCTATCTCTGATCCAGGTTCAACATCACCTATGAACGAAGACTGTGTGAAATCACCAATTTTGAGCTCAACTTCGACGCGGTAGGCTATCGCTGAACCATAATTAACAATTATGCCCGACGCCGTTGAAGCCGTGCCGGTACCAGTCGCCTTAACATTCCTTAATGTGAGGTCTATGAAGGGCTCAACAATCACAGTTATTGAATTGTTGAAAATGCGTTGGTAACCACACGCATCCCTATAAATTACCGAAACCATAAATGGAACAGGTCCATACGTTACAGCCATGGTCCCTCCAGTTTGAGTGTAAAAGCCAAGTGGATTATATGCCAATATCAGCGGTATCTCATGGCTCTTCCTCGGGAGAATCTCTCTAACGTAGTTTAATGCTGGCGAGGCTATGAGAATTGGTGTTCCCTGATATGGTGAAATGAGCACATAAGCGTCGTAAATTGGTGAGCTTCCGTGGTTAAAAAGCGTTAAAGAAGTGTTTGTAAATCGGCTTCTTACACTGATGGTTTTCTCCATGGCTATTTCGATATATCCGGTTCTTCCAAGGATGGCAACAGGGACTTTTGTTCGGATTTGTCGGCTAGCACCCCACTCGTCAATGTATACTAGCCGTCCTTTAAGAGTATAGTTTCCAACGCTGACATTAAAAAGGTTAAGGCTAAACATAAAAGTTAGGATGTCACCTCTGCTGTAAACCTGCGCTGGACTAGCTATTTGTGCGCTTAAAAAGGCGTTTAAAATCTCTGAAAGGTCTTGTGGTTGTAATGGTCGCGGCAGTTGAAGTTGCACTGATAAGGGCGCAGCCTTAACGTTGCTAGAGTTGTCTGCAGAGTTGTATATTCCCTCCGGCAAGTCAAGTTCAAGCAAAGCTCCACGGAGGCCGTCGATGTAAACGTTTCTGACGAGAACTATTAGATGGGCTCCATAAGTGTCAGGTCCAACCGAGCCTTCATACCACCTTGAATCCACAATTTCTATAGCTGAGCTGTCATCGTCAACGCTTTGGCGTCTTTCAACATTTATTTGAAACTTCAATGCTTGCCTCATAAGGAGAGAAGAACCAGAAACTATTCTCAAGTAAGATATATCTAAACTGCAAGTATGTCTTCCCAACGCCATTTCTGGGTCAACATCGATTGTTAAATCGACAAAACATGAACCGCCAGGCCCCATCCCATTAATATATGTTCCGGAAATTCCTCGAATCGTAATGTTTTCTGGAAGCGTGGCGTTTATGATCATTGTACTTATAGCCTCTGGGAGCCTATTGATAAGGTGTATTCGCAAAATAACGCCTTTGGCGGATTGGATTATCGGACAGAATTCCCCATTATAAAGTGTGTTAACCGCCGCCACCATGATAGGTTCTTCTGGAGGCGGGCTTTCCACTGTAACCATTACATTGAAGGACGCTGTGGTCCTATAGGCTACTCCGTCCTCCGTCCTGGCATTATAATCCGCATAAATAGTCGCGAAGTGTGCTCCCAACCGGGCGTTTAATGGTATAGACACCCCGGTAAATGTTACTGTGAAACGGTCTCCCCTGTTGACGATTCCTATAGTCGCGCGAGGATTCTTAATAGTGAAGCCTTCTGGAAGCGTGACATTAAAGTTTGCAGAGTTTATAGTGCTGCTTCCATTATTTTCCAATATTATATAAAGGTTAGTGTCAACAGAACCGGGATAGGCGGCGGGAGAAAAGTAAGTGTCCACCACCCTCAGAGAAACTTCCGGGTAAGGCGAAACCGTCATGGCTATTGGATGCACCTCGAATGCAATTATGTTCTCCTTCACATATGTGATGTTAAGTTTTAATTCATAAGTGTCTGGTTTTACAGAGCTAGAAATGTCGATTAGATATTCAAATGTGACATGAGTGTTTAAGCCTACTTCTTCAGCTACGCTTCCGTTGAGCAGCCGCGCCGGGGAACATGCACCGCTTCCAGAGCTGAAACTAATGCCTTCTACAGTTATGATAAGGTGTCCAACAACGTTCCGCGCTGTTTTACTATTTTGATATGCCGTCTCAACTTTCAAACTAACCCTTCTACTACCCGAATAGACATGAGGGGTATCAGCCGAAGACCTCACGTTAACATTCACTACAACAAAATCCATAAAATTTCCAAAGGCCATATTGCACGTTGAGAGGCACATATACTGAAGTATGAGCGTGATGGCAAACACAAGGATTAAAATTTTCTTTAAGCCTCTCATACATTCACTAATCCTGACGAATTTTAAGCCTTACTAATAAGGGATTCTGTCTTATTAGACATCAATTCGCCCATTATTTCTCCATCTCTTATAACATATATTTTTTCCATGCAGTTTGCAACTTCCGGGTCGTGTGTAACGACGATTACAGTGTGACCAGCTTTATTGAGGCTTAGAAAAGTTTCGACGACAACCTTGGCTGAGGCTCTGTCCAAATTGCCCGTTGGCTCGTCGGCTAATAAGACAACGGGCTTCCCAACGATGGCTCTTGCAATTGCCACCCTCTGCTGTTGCCCACCAGATAGTTGGTTAGGCTTTTTGGGGAGCCAGCTTTCGTCTCCACCAACCCTTATTACGGCTTCTAAAACCATTTTCTCCCTAACATTACGTGGAATCCCTCGAGGAATGAGGGGCAACTCGATGTTTTCGAAAACGCTTAACCTATTGACCAGATTGAAGGTTTGGAAGACGAAGCCAAGCTTTGTGTTTCGTAAATTAGCCAATGTATTATCGTCAAGCCTTGAGATATCGAATCCATCGAAGAAAATTTTGCCCTTCGTGGGTCTGTCAAGAAGTCCTATCATGTTAAGAAGCGTTGTCTTCCCTGAACCTGAAGGCCCCATTATGGCGATTAGTTGTCCATTAAAAACTTGGAAGTTAACCTTCTTTAGGGCCATAGTTGAAATAGCTCCGACTCTATACTCTTTGTAAACGTCAACCAGTTGTATTATTGGTTTCTGTTGCATTTGCTCTGACAAATCTTGTCCTCAGCATCCACTACTTAGTATCATAGCAAATAACACAGGTCCCTATATACCATTTACTCTTCCAATAAGTTTCCCGATTAAACAATTGATATTACGAGTCATCTAGCAAGATTTATATGTTTGGTTGCCGTTTGTGATGCTAACTGGCCTCTGCTGGAAACTCGGTGTTCAGCAAACTGGGACACTTGAGTTTTGGCGTTTGAGGCTGGTTCCGCGATAAGGACGAAAAAACAGTATGCCAAGAAGGCTCCCAGAAAAAACAAAAAACATCCAGAGAAAACCAAGAAGGTTTGGAAGTAGCAGACGCTTCAACCCTGGCAAACCACTTTTCCAAATGACGCCAGTCAAGGAAAACCAAGAACTGGAGGTTTTAATAGACGACATTGGAAGCAGAGGAGACGGCATAGCCCGAATACAAGGCTATTTAATTTTTGTTCCAAACAGCAAAATAGGCGAACGCGTGAGAGTGCGCATTATTTCCGTTGGCGGAAAATTCGCCGTCGCGGAAAGAATAGCCTAAAAGAGGAAATGATGAAGAATTGAAGATTAAGGAACTGCGAAATGGAATGAAACGAGTAAACATTGAAGCAAAGGTTATTGAAAAAACGGTTCCACGCGAAGTTCTCTCAAGGTTCAGCGACACAACCCATAAAGTAGCAACCGCCATCATAGCAGACGAAACTGGTACCATTAAGCTGACATTATGGAACGACCAAATAAACCAAGTAAATGTCAATGACACGGTCAAAGTGGAAAATGGCTACGTGACAAGCTTCAAGGGAGAAATCCAGCTGAACGTTGGAAAATACGGAAAACTCACAGTTGAATGAAGCGCGGAACAGTTTTAAATGAATAGAGAGGTGAAAAGTATGGAAGAAAGAAGAAGGTTCGGCGGAAGAAGAGAATTCGGAAGAGGACCGAGAAGGTTCCCGCCAAAACCAGTTGAAATAGGCAAAGAATACGAAGTTGACGTAACAGAAACAAGTCGAAGAGGTGAAGGGATAGCAAGAATCCAGGGACTAGTAACCTTCATACCAAACACAAAGCCTGGAGACCACGTCAAAATAAAGATAACAAGGATAAGCCGAAGATTCGCCGAAGCCAAGGTTGTAGGTGCAGCGGAAGAATAGAAAGACAATTACAGCGGGAGGAAAGAGTTAATACCTCTATATTAATGTAGACTAGCCAATTTGGGCTTATGTTTCTTCCTCTTCGCTTCCAAGTCTTGTTGCATTCTCTCGCATCGATCATACCACAATTTTTCATACTCTATTTGAGGTATAACCCTATTTTTAAGGTCGGCTATCGTATGTATTCCCTCACTCTTGCACCATTCTACACAAATTTTGTAGGCATCCCAGTCCAGCTCTTCACATTCCCAGTAAACTGGAACTTCTGAGAAGCCGCATAGAAAGGCTGCAAAAGCCCTTGTATGTCCATCTACAATGATAATGTCGCCATCAAGCTTCTTAACCGGTATTGGCTCCATCATTTTGGGGCTTGTGGTGTTAAATTTTTTCATAACCTCATGCAACTTTTCAGAACAAATGTAAAGCTGACTTGGCTGTATCTCGCATAACTTCATACTAAACACTTTCTTAACCATAAGCCTGCAGTCCTCATCTTTTAGATGGAGGCACATATTTAACGCTTAGTGCTTCCGCAAGTTTTCGTAGCTCCTTCTCGCTGATCCACTCTGTCTTGAGATATTGGCATATCCTGGCATCGTCTAAACCAAGCCTTCGGGCTTCTTCCACGGCGTGGCGGTATGCTTCAATCTCTGTTGGCCTCATAACATATTCATACCTATCATCGAAGAGTTTTTTGCCTTCCATAAACTGTTTCACATGAACAAGTTCATGGATGATGTCTAAGTAAATGTCAACTAAGTCGCCATTTTTCAGATAGTAAGCGCTTATCATCAAGTGGCCGTCCGCCTCGCTGACGCCCATATAGCCCCTAAAACCCACAAACTCTACTTGGAGGTTGCGTAGAACCTCCTCAGTTTTTTCGCCGAAAATGCGTCTAACCGCCTCAACATTCTCAAATCCTATAAAATACTC
>JAWCQV010000023.1:0-8364 GCA_038869575.1 Bathyarchaeia archaeon
TAGCGTTTTAGTCAGAGACTTCAAAAGTTTAAGGTTGTTAGGTGCAAAAACAGCCAATGGACAGCCATACATTAGGGCTAGTTCAGCCATCTCTCGCCAATTGTCTTTAGTGGCTGCATACAAGAGTGGTCTAGCCTTGGGTGCAGCCATTAAGCCAGCTTCTAGAACTGTAGGGTTAAGTGAGCATAAGATCATTGGTAGTTTGGTGCTTTCAGCCACTTTCTTGACTGTTGCCTTAAACTTGTCAGGGTCGTTGGAAGTGGAGCGAACAGCAACCATGTCCAGCTTTAAGATTTGTCCAATATATTCGTAGCGGAACTCTTCAACCCGTTTAATGCGGCTTAGGATTTCTTCTTCGGTCATTTCGTCTGTAACGTCTATGGCTATGGCCGTAGGGTTAAAGTATGTAAGCTCGTGGCGGTACATGACAAGTTTTCCGCCGATTTTAACAGTCCCTTCACCAGTACCGATAACAACTTCTTTTATGGCTGGTTTAAGCATCTCCTTAAGCTGTCTATAGGCTTTTTCAAACTCCTTCTTCAATATGGGTTTGCACTTTTCAATTGGAACTTCGCGGTTTACAACTTTTGTGGCAAAGGCCATGCAGTTTTCTTCGCCGCACTCCTTACAGTTTGTGCGAGGCAGAAGCTTGTAAACATCTATAGGGCTAAGCTCTTTAACGCCAATCTTGCCTTTACCTTCCCTTTCACTCATTACGCTTCAAACCTCCATTAAACCTCTAAACTTTGGCGGTAACCCATTCTACGAGCCTATCAGCGTTGCCAGACTCACCACCAATAAACTGGGCTATAACGTCTTTTACTGTCTTAACAGCCGCTGGATGCATCATCATGAAAAGGTCAACGCCAGCTAACAAAAGCGTCAAGGCCGTAACAACTTCCCATAAAGGTCCTCGAAGCTCGCGGGGCTCCCACTCAGGAGCCATTTTTAGCCAAGCCTCACGGGCTGCCCAAGCGTTTGTTGTTCCAGAAGACATGGGATGCGCCAGTTCAGGGTCGCCCATCAAAGCTGCCAGGCGAGCCCTCTCCATGTTTGTGAAGGCATAGTCTAAACCGTAGCCTAAAGCCGCCGTTGTCAAGTCCATGACGATATCTTCCTTTGGAAGATAATCGTATAGTCTGCGGTTCAATTCCCTGGCCAAGTTCAAGTCCATAGGCGTAAAGGAAAGCGCCACATGCCCGTTCTTTTTAACGAATTTGGCGCAGCGTTCAACATCCATATCCCGAGTAATAGAGCTTATGAGAAAACGTTCGCCAGCGAAGGTTTCAGCCACTTCTTGAAAAACATCCGCATCTTTCACTGGATCGCCGCAACCACCAATAACCAATGGCACATCCACTGCCTGGGCAACAGCCTCAACAGTTTTAACAGCCTCTTTAGGTGAGGCATCTTTAACAAGCGGGTCGATGCTGATTAGGTGGATGGTTATCATGTCTGCGCCGAACTTCTCAACAGCCAATTTAGCCCAAGCCGCCGGGTCGCCTAAAACATCCTTAACGTGCATTTTAACAGCCTTAGCAAGCGGAACCTCCATGTCAAAAACGTCAAGGGATATGACTGGCGGATGGGGTGTAGGTCTCTCGAAAGTGTAAAAGGCTGGAGTAGTTTCGCCTCCGATAACAACTGTTCTACCTCTTGTTCCACCCTCACTTTTTGTGGCGCCGAGCTTAACCTCAACAACCTTTCCTGGATAGGTTTCGATTGGCGGGATAAATTCAACCTCAATTATCTGAGTGGGTTTAGCCTTAACTGGCGGAGCAACTTTTGGCGGTGCAATAGCTGGGGCTGCCACGGCGCCGGGTTGTAGCCAAATCTCTAGGTCGCCAACTTCCATCTCGAAGTCTTCAAGCTCAACCTCCTGAAGCTTTGCTAGAAGCTCCAGCAGTCGCGAGTTAAGCCTTAAACCTAAAACAGTTTCGTCTTTCTCCTTCTCTTCAGCCAAGCCACTTTCACCTTTTCTCTGGTCTCTCGCTTTTAACAGAGCGGATTATGACGCGTTTAGCGTAGATTTTGGCGTCCTTCAGTATGATTTTGTATCCGCCAGCGGTTATTGGCAGTGTTGCCGCAGTGATTGTTGGCACCATTGCTGGCACGGCTTCTTCCCGCGCTTCAGCGGCTTCTGCTGGGACAACCTCTGGAACGGCTATAACCTCCTCCTTCCATCGCTCGACAACCGGGTGGTTTCGCTCCTTCAAGAACGTCTTTAACTCGTCAATGGTTTTGGCGTCTTCTTCTGTGGCAATCTTGTCCACAAGCTCTGCTGGAATAAAGCTCTTAACACGTTCTTTCACTTCCTTTGGCATCCAGACAACGCGTTTGTAGCCGCCGTCGGCTTGTAGAAACTTTGGAGAACGCATGTACTCAATGGATATGCCGTGGAAGCCGTCTACCTGCCGTCCGCCAGCGGTTGAGTCTGCCAATGTGGAGAAGGCTAAACCGTTCACAGTCACTTCCTTATAGCCCCTGTGCACTATGCCGAAGCCGTCCACCTCTGGAATATAGAAGGCAACACCCTCAAAGCAGCCGCAAGAAGTGTGCGGATAACCAAAAGCAGTGTAAAGCCAAACGCGGGTTATCTCGCCTAACGTGCGCTTTTTAACAGCCTCGTTTACGCCTGAATATTCACCTTTAACGGGGTCTGATAGCTCGCCTCTGTTAATCTCGAATATGGGTCCTTTTGGGTCTATGTTGGCTGAAGCCCTAGCGTCAAACCAGCTTATGGCACCACAGTTGGAATAGCGCTGTGGAGTTATAACACAACAGTGGGTCGGCGCAAAAGACTGACATAGGATACAGCCATAAAACTTGTCTACTTCCTCATCCTTAAGGCCTCTAGCCCTTGCGTCTCGTGCTTCGTAAATCTGCAGTGCTTGGGGATAAAGCTCCTTAACCTTTTCGGCGTCGGTTATGAAGGTCACTTGCATCTTCTCGATTATTGGGAGTTCGCTCTTAAACAGCCTATGCAAGACCTTGCCAATAAACTGGAAAGAGTTTAAGCCCTTCTGGTAAGACTTCTTGCTAAGTCTTAGCCAAATGTCATAGCGCTGGTTCAAGTGCATAAAACCCTCAATATAGTTGCAGTAGGCGTGGATACGCCTCTCAATAACGCCTTCCAGTTCTGGCTCAAGTTTGGCGCCAGCCACTTCGATGAGAATGCCGAACGGGTAGGTTTTGCCCTCCTCCATGTCCTTAATGTCCGGTCCAATTACGGTTACTTTTCCATCCTCAACCTCTTCTGGCTTTTTCACTCTGGCAAGCTCGAATTTTTCTTTAACGTCTGGTCCGCCGAGCTCCACGAACATGTCTTTTCTTCGGATGCGTTCGCCCTCGTAGATTACGCCCACGTCGACGGGTATGTCTTGAAACATGCTCATTTTCCATTTCGCCTCCTTCAAACTTTCTCCATTATGACTTTAAGGTTTTTCACCCACTCCTCGTGGGAAAGATTTGGGAACGACCAACTTGCATGGGGATGATAAACATTGTCCAAAGATATAGTTTTTAAGTGTTGGGCGAAATGCTTCAGCCCTGACAAAATTGTCCACTCCATGTAATAGTAGAGCCCAACAAACAAGGCTAGGTCATGCTGCCCCTTGCCGTCAACACCAGCCCAATATGGATCGACGAGGCGATTTCCAATGTCAACGGCCGGCATGAAGGCAGCCGGCTTAAAACCCCGCCTCGTGAACTCACCTATCATATGGGCTGTAGCCACAACCGGAATGCCGCTCTTCTTTGAAAACTCAATTGTAAAATCTATGAGTTTTCCGCCATCGAAATCCGTTTCTGCCGCCTTATGCCCAACTACTAGAACCGGATGCTTAGCCCTCTTAATCATGGCTGCAACAACTTCAGGCTTTGTTATAACTAAAGCTTTCTTGGGTCCGGGAATTTCAGCTGTTTGCCAAGGTTCAGCCGCCATAAACGCTCACCTCATCACTCCTTCCTTTTCCTTATAAGCCTAGGCAGAAGCGTCGGGTCTGGAATTATCGTCTCTTTCCAGCCCTTCTCTTCGAGAATCTTTATGATCTCATCCTTCATTGTTACCGGTATGTCGGCGACTGTCCGCACGAAGAGATGAATGTCTTCAGGCATGGTTCCGTACAAGCGTTTATGCAAATCAATATAATGAGTCAGCTTTATAGCTCTGCCTTTCGTGGTATCGTTTGGACGCATGCAAAGCTTGGCAATCATAACCATGGCTTCCTCCTTAGTTTCAGCCGTGTAGAACAAATGCTCCGGTGCTGGTCCAACATATACTTTCTCGCCTGTTCTAGCGTCGTAAACATACCAATCCTCCTCACGGTCAGCCCTTCCAAGCAACATGCGCCTATACTTGATGCCGTGGGGGCCAACAATCACTGGAACGCCTAGACGCCAGAAGCCAGACGCAATTGATGCAGCTTTTTGGGAGTAGGCTCCCCACGCAACGCCTACAGCGCCTACACGATTAAGGATGTAATCGGCGATCTCCTCGTAATTAGCCCTCAAATTCCTCTTCGCAAATATGTTGGCAATTTTTATGGCTGCACCAGCAATGTGGGCATTAGATACACACGAACCAACGTTAACCATGCAACCCGCCGTAAACTCACCCGTAAACTCCTCGTAGGGCGTTTTGCCCTCTTCATTCCTATACATGCCAGCCGTCATGGCAGCACATCCAGAAGTGACAACAATGTAACGCCTGTTGGCAAATTCACGGCACATTTCCGCAACTTCTATTCCACCCTTCGGATAGTTAGCGCATCCAACAAAGGCTATTACGCCTGGGATTTCGCCGAGCACTATGGGGCTTCCAACATTCCTAATTTCCACGTCTTGTATGGGGCCTCTTCCAGCCCGAACCTTGTAGGTTTCCTCTTTAAGCTTCTTCTCTCCAGCCTTAACAATGAAGCTATGAACTTGTAGGCCTACAGGACATGCTTCCTCGCATCGTCCGCATCCAACACATAGATCGTATAGTTCTGCGAGCTTAGCTAACGAGCCTTCCATGGCGGCTTTCATGGCTTCTGGGATATGCAAGTCTTGAGGACAAGCTCTGCGGCAGTCTCCGCACTGCCTACACTCCTTTGCCTTTTGTAAAACCTCATCCACTTCTGGAAGCGCCTTAAACTTTTTTCTCAAAGGTGCAACTTTCAAGGCCACTTTGACTGCGACTTCGCCGACCTTTTCTGGATCTAGAATTAATACGCCTGGAATTTTGCCGCTTACAAGGTCTTCGACTATGGCATCGGCTGAGTCGTTCGTGCGGTTTGGCAAGCCCATGCAGTTCTTTTCAGAAGCCACAATAACCGGAGCCTTAATCCGCTGGGCCTCATAGAAAGAGTCTGTTCGGATACACTGCTCATCCAAAATTACAACGTCAGGGACTCCGCTTCTTATGAAGCGCAACTGCCAAGAAATTGGTCCGATAATTTTGCCCCGTTTATAATATCGTGTTATGTCATGGGCTGTGCAACATAAGCCGCAAACCTCTATTTCTCCGTCCAGCCCGTTTTCCTTCATATAATCAATTATGCCAACAGAAGGAACAACATTATGCCCTATACAAAGGATTACAGGCTTCTCAATGTTTACTGTTCCATAGCCTAAATCTACCAGCGGCGCATCAGGGTCGGCCTTTGGAAAGCCATAGGCGGCTATTTGGGCTATGTCAGCCACTTCCATGCCAACATGGTCTAACATGCCCACGTGGAAAACCTTCGACTCGAAGTCGATATTACTCCCCTCTTGCCCGGTGTGGCAAACAGACAAGCAGTGGGTAACCTGCGTCTCCACGTAATCCAGTATATCTTCAAGGTCGCCGAGGGTTTCCGGCTTAACTCCGCAGACAAGCCTTGTAACTGGCGCTTCCACTTGCACGTTCAAGCCGCCAACATCTAAGGGCATCCTTCTACCATATTTCTCGATTAAGTGTTCCACCAAGTGGCGGGCATGTCCGGTATGGGTTGCAGCGCCTATGCAGCATGCCAATAGTACTATGCGGGACTGTTGGGCAGACATGTTTATGCCACATGCGCCACGCTTGTTTCCAGTTAGGTCGCATTTACCGAAGGTGCAGAGGCAACAGACATCACAGAAGGGCAGATAAAATGGCTTATAGCGCTGAAGAAGCTTCATGTCCCATTCTCTAAGAGATGTTAACGATGGGAAAGGCGTTGGACCCATCGGTTCAGCCCATGCTTCTTCGACTACCTTGCCAACGGACAATTCAAGGTTTTTTATAAGTCCGAGGTCTGATTTCATTTCCCCAATCTTCACGTGTAATCCTTTCTTACTCAAGGGAAACACAACCTAAAGTAGAAGGTTTTAATGTCAACACCCAACATTTTAAGCTTTTCTAAAAGCCTAAACCAAACATCATATTAAAGTGGGCTATGCCTCCCATAACCAGCATTTTCCATTATTTTTTTAACAGAAGTGTATGCTGGAGTTTCCGGCGGTATGTTGAGCAAAGACTTTCCAGCAAGCACGTAATCCTCAACATTCTCGTCGTAGGCAACCCTACCTAAAAACTTGAAGGGCAAAAGCTTCCTGGACTGGTTTTCTAGGCTTTCTGGAAAACGGAAACCACCAACAACATAGAAGTTTTGGAAGACTATTTTAACCTCTTTGGCCACACGGTAAGCCCGTTCCACATGGTCGAAAGACTTCTTTGAAGGATCAATAACGTCAAAGATGTCATCCACCTTGGATGTTATACGCCTGTTCAAGTGTTCTAAGCCAGCCGGCGAGTCAATTAAAACGTACTTGTAGTTTTTTGTTAGCGACTCAAGCGCGCCCTTTAGTGCTGCGTTTGGTAAGCAGTAACACCCCTCAACCCACTTTGTGCCGAGCGCAATAAAGTCAAAGTGTTCACCTTCATACATTCCATGAGCCCAGATTCGGCTTTCAATACGCTCGGTTGGCGGTACGCCTACGGTTGTTCCACCTTCTTCTAGGAAGGTTTCAACAAGAAGTTCTGAAATGGATTTTTTGCCTGCCGCGTGGAGGTCTACGCCCACCATTTCGCCCAAGTTTTGGTCTGGGTCAGCATCCACAAGAAGAAGCGGAGCCTCGCCCAACTCTATGAAGTACTTTGTCGTTAGGGCTACAAAGCTTGTTTTTCCGGTGCCTCCACGGCCCATGGTGACAAGAATTTTCATGCTTTAAGTTCCCCTCTTGGCTGGTTCATCCTATTGCTTTAGGCATTATTAGGTGTTGCCTTGCAAAAGCTTGTCACATAATCTTTCTATGGCTTTAATGGCTGGGATATCCCCATATTTTAGGGGTGTTTCGCCCCTCATTTCAGCCTCCATAACCTTCTGGTCAAAGGGCAAATAATCTAAAATCGTCAAGCTGTTTTCTTTGGCATACTTTTCAATAGCCTCTTTTTGAGCCTCGTTTTCAATTTTATTTCCAACCAGAAGGATATGGTTCATTCCGGCTTTTATGCCTAACTCGTGGATGCGTTTGGCTGTTTCAAGAGCCTTCACATTAGCATTAACAACAACAAGCATAATATCCATGTGTCGTGCTGTGCCCCGCCCCATGTGCTCAACACCGGCCTCCATGTCCAAGACAACAGCTTCGCCTCGTTCAACAACCAAGTGCCTTAAAAGCGAACGGATAACGGCATTAGCCGGACAAGTGCACCCAGCCCCAACAGAGCGAACAGTCCCCATGACGATTAAGTTCACGCCAAAAGGCGTTTTAACGGCGTAGTCTCGCACAATATCATCAACAGTGAATGTTAAACGGAAAACACCGGCATAACCAGTACTCGTCTTCGCTTCGATAAGCTGCTTATTCTCGGATATAGGCACTATACGGCTGGCTTCCTGAGAGGACAAGCCTAAAGTCAAAGCAAGATTAGGCGAAGGATCAGCATCAATAGCAATGGTTCTAAACCCTCTCTTGGTTAAGGCGTACGCCAAACCGCCAGCAACAAGAGTTTTGCCGACGCCGCCCTTACCGGAAACAGCCACCTTCATAAAATTCACCGAAACACGATTAGACCTTCACTTCAGCAAGCGTCCGCGCCTTCACTTCCTTAAGCTGTCTAAAATGGGGGTCCTCTGTTAATATGATGTCAGCTCTTTCAAGAAAAGCAGTAGCGGCTATTATGCAGTCTCCCCATGGAATCTTCTCTTGATATTTGTACCTGAAAATCCCGGCTTGCTTAGCCACATCTGCTGTTAAATTTATGATTTCCAACCCTGAGTTAACAAGTTCTCTAAAAAATTTTTCTGCAACATCTCTGCCACCCTTTTTACGCGTTAATGCGTAAAATTCTCCTAGCACAATTGTTGGTAGGATTCCTTTATTCCCAAGTTTCCTACATTTAGTGAGGATTTTCTG
>JAWCQV010000024.1:0-8169 GCA_038869575.1 Bathyarchaeia archaeon
ATGTTTTGAGGGAGCATGAGAAGGATTTAGACCGCCTCATAAACGAGTTAGGTAAAATAACTGAGAGACTCGGGGAGGCTGGCGAGCTAAGTGGCAAAATTGAGAACGTTGAGGAAAGACTTACAAATCTACAAAACGAAATTTCTAATCTTATATCATATCTTTCGACGTCCCATGAAGCACCGAAAACCGGTGCTCCGGCGGGTCAAGTTCTGAGACCTCAGGTTCCCGCATCTGAATTGCGGGGTCCGCCGGTCATTTTACGCTGCAAACATTGGGAAGACTTTCAGACTATGGCCCGTCAAGCCCAAGCACTATCATTCTTATATAAGGAGACGGAGAAAACTTTTCAGACAGATGCCCTAAAAAATAATCAAATCATAACTTATAGTGGAGAACTTCCAAAGCCTACAAATCTTTTAAAGAGCTGGCTTTCCAAACAATTAGACATACCTGAAGAGAAAATCCTTGAGGGCATATTAGCTGTTGGCTAAATCCCATTTTGGAGATTTCTATTTTCATGTGTTATGTAGCGATGTGTAGTAACGTTTTTATATTGGCACGAGTATTAAGTCTTACGATGTAGTATGGGGCGGAGGTTGAAGGCTGAAAAAGAGCGGCCAAAAATCGGTTTTTCCGTTTTCGAAGCCTTCTCCTTTCTCCTCGATGACGGAAATGGCTGCTCTTTCAGCCAAAAAACAATGAAAGCCCCCGACCAATCATCATATTAAATGGGAGGCTTATCATCGTGGAAGAGAGCAGAAGCACTATAGAGAGGCTTCATGAAGAGTTCGTAAAGTTTGAGAGGGCTATAGAGGAGCTACACTTTCTAAAGATGGTAGCTCAAGACCTTAAGAGTTTTAAAAGAATGTTAAGGTTTAGAAAATACGATTAGGCGTTATCTACAAAGTAAAGCCTTTAAGCGTTTTCTTCCTTATTCCTTCGGAGAACATGTAATGGGAAATCCTAAAGGCGAAATATACCTTTTCAACACGCTGACACGAAAAAAGGAGAAGTTCATTTCCTTAGAGAAAGGTAAGGTTAGGATGTACTGCTGTGGTCCAACAGTTTATTGGTACGCCCACATAGGCAATTTTAGGACATACATATTCGAGGATGTTCTGCGAAGAGTTTTGGAGTTTAACGGCTTAAAGGTCGAACATGTCATGAACATAACAGACGTAGGACACTTAACCTCTGACGCTGATACTGGCGAGGACAAAATGGAGGTTGGCGCCAAAAGAGAGCGGAAAACTGTTTGGGAGATAGCCGATTTTTACACCAAAAAGTTTTTTGAGGACGCTGAAAGGCTTAACATACTCAAACCAACAATAGTTTGCAAGGCAACCGACCATATTTCCGACATGATCAGCTTCATCAAAAAGCTTGAAGCAGGGGGGTATACCTACATAATTGACGACGGAGTGTACTTTGATACTTCAAAGTTAAAGGATTATGGAAAGCTTACTGGAATGGATTTTGAAAAGTTAAATGAGAACTTGAAGGCTGGGGCTAGAGTGGAATTCAACCCAAACAAGAGAAACGTGACTGATTTCTGTCTTTGGCGCTTTTCACCGAAGAACATGAAAAGGCAAATGGAGTGGGAGTCACCCTGGGGAATAGGGTTTCCAGGCTGGCACATAGAGTGCACCGTCATGGGAATGAAGTACCTGGGCGAAAACTTTGACATCCACTGTGGCGGTATTGACCATATACCTATACATCACACAAACGAAATAGCCCAAGCAGAAGCCGTAACCGGTAAGCCTCTGGCAAATTACTGGTTACACGGTGCATTTCTTGTTTTTGGCAAATCTGTTAAGATGGCGAAGTCCGCTGGAGAAATAATTACTGTTCAAACTTTGGTGGATGAAGGCTTTGACCCGTTGGCCTTTAGATACCTATGCCTAACAGCCCATTACAGGTCAGAGCTTATTTTCACATGGGAGAGTTTAAAGTCCGCCCAAAATGCATTATTTACCTTAAGAGAACACGTCAGGAATTTGGCTGAAAACTTAGAAGGTGAAAAAAGGAGAAGCCCAAAATTCGAGGAGTATCGTGAACAATTCCTTGAAGCCGTAAACGACGATTTAAACATGCCTAAGGCTTTAGCCCTAACATGGACATTAATCAGGGAGGAGAAGACGCTAACCAATAGGGAAAAATACGACTTGCTCATGGAATTTGACAAAGTTTTTGCGCTAGATTTAGCAAGAAGTATTCAGATGGAAAAATTGCCGCCAGAAGCTGAGGAACTCATTAGGAGGAGGGAGGAAGCTAGAAAAGCCAAGGACTGGGCAACTGCTGACAAAATTAGGGAGCAGCTTAAAGCCATGGGCATAATATTGGAGGATACTCCTCAAGGAGTAAAGTGGCGAATACAGAGACATTAGTGCGGTTCTTTTCCATATATGTTCCATTCTGCTGTGGCATATTTTTCTCTGCAAAGTTTTTCAGCTAACTCCCCCTCATATTTTGTTAGATCGCCTTTTTCAAGCGTTGTTTTTAGTGCTTTTTGGAAGCCCTCAATTAGGGCTTCGTGCACCATGACATGTGGGACCTCTTTCCCAAGTTCCGCTTTTATGGATGTTATTTTGTTTTTTGCTATGCCTATGACTTCCATACATGTTTTTGCCCATGGAACCCTTATGGAAGTGAACATTTTTTCGAGGTTAACATCCACAAGTATTGTGCCGTGTTGGAGGACCACGTTGGATTTGTGGCACTGGGCGCTTCCTGAAATTTTTTTCCCGTTTATTGTTAGGTTGGGGCATGCCCTTGCGTCGCCTTCGCTGAAATCCGCTTTCAGTCCTAGAATTCTTAGGGCTTCAACTATACCTGCGTAAATTTTTGCATAAACCTCTGTTACGTCTTTGGCATTTAGGTCTTCTTTGCTTGCGACCACGCTGTAGGTTATTTCGCCGTCAACGTCATGGTAAACGGTGCCTCCGCCAGTTATCCGTCTGACAACATCAACGCCGTGCCCCTGACAGTTTTCTAGGTAAACTTCGTCTTCTATCTTTTGAAAGCGGCCAATAGAGACTGCTGAAGGCTTCCAGCGGTAAAACCTTACAGTGTTGGGCGCTGACCCCCTTATTCTTGCTTCTAATATGGCTTCGTCTATCGCCATATTCATGTAGGCGTTATGGGTTTCAAACTTTAGAAGTCTCCAATAGGTCATTTTGGAGATGCTCCCGCATCTATATTAACCTTAATGCGCTTCAAAGTTTTAGAAATTTCTGTTTTTGAAACCTTTTCAAGCCGATACGAGTTTTCCCCTCTAGTTTTTGGCGATTTTTGTCTCGTTCAGTTTAAATATTAGATGCGCGATTACACGTAGCGAGAGGAAAACAGAGGCTATGGGTTCAAAGTCTCCAATGGGAGAGTTCGCTGCAAGAAAGCTTGCAGAAAAAAGGAAGAAGTTCCGTTGGAGTAGCATGTACTATAAAAGGCGCATGCTAGGTTTAGACGTTAAGGCCGACCCTCTTGAAGGAGCTCCTATGGCAAGGGGGATAGTACTTGAAAAGGTTGGCGTTGAAAGCAAACAGCCCAACAGCGCCATAAGAAAATGCGTCCGAGTTCAGCTAATTAAAAATGGAAAAGTTATTACGGCTTTTCTACCTGGAGACGGAGCCTTAAACGTTGTAGACGAACATGATGAGGTAATAGTTGAAGGAATTGGAGGCTCCCGTGGGAGAAGCATGGGCGACATCCCAGGCGTCCGCTGGAAAGTAATAATGGTTAACGGCGTTTCTCTAAAAGAGCTTGTACTTGGCAGAAAACAGAAGCCAATGCGGTGATGAAAGTTGAGCAAGGAGCAGAAAGAGCAAAAAACAAAAGAAACGGAGCAGCAAAAGAAAGTTGAGCGGAAGGCTGAAGAGAAGGAGATAAAGCTTTTCGGAAAATGGAGCTTTAAAGAAGTTGAGGTTATAGACCCAGGGTTAAAAAGGTACGTATCTCTAAAGCCGGTTGTAATCCCTCATAGCATGGGACGCCATGAACACAAACGCTTTGGAAAGGCAAACGTGAATATCGTTGAAAGGCTTGTAAATAATCTTATGCGCCCAGGGAAGAACGCCGGCAAAAAGGCTAAAGCCATAAACATTGTTAAGCATGCCTTCGAAATTATCCATCTGCGCACCGGAAGAAACCCAATAGAGGTTCTTGTGAGAGCTGTTGAGAACTCCGCACCATGTGAAGACACAACGAGGATCGCCTATGGCGGTATAGTCTACCACTTGTCAGTTGACGTCTCGCCCCAAAGAAGAGTTGACCTAGCCTTAAGATACATATGCGAAGGAGCGCGGCAAGCAGCCATGCATAATCCCCGCTCAATTGAGGAATGCCTAGCGGAGGAGCTTATTTTTGCGGCGAACAACGACATTAAAAGCCATGCAGTCTCAAAACGTCATGAACTGGAAAGAATAGCTATGGCTTCCAGATAGCTTAAGCCTATTTTGTGTGGATTTCAACAACGTCTCCATCCTCAAGGGCAAATGTCGCCCCAACCTTTTGAGGGCTGAAAACAAGGCGTTTGGCCCAAATTTTTGCGTAAGCGAAATTCTCACATAAATCGCTATGAATATTTCTGGCCAAATCATAAACTGTTGAGCCTCTCTTCATGACAAAGGGTTTCTCTGAAACGCTTTTCTCAGCAGGCTCCTTCGTATAGACCCGGATTAGGTCCAAGCTCTTGAATAAAGCTTCACCTATTCCTTTTATGCCAGTCCCTGTTATGCATGAAACAACAACTATGGGAAGCCGTACGCCAACATGTTCTTCTAAAATTTTGAGGTTTGCCCTTGCGTTTTCCGTGTCAACTTTGTTTGCAACGATTATTGCTGGCTTGTAAACTGTACTTTCAAAGATGGCGTCTTCCACGTCGTCCAATGTCGCCTCACCATAAATTTTTACAACGGCGTCTGAAACTTTATAGCTTTTGAGAAGCTCTTCAACATCTTTAAAATTGCAGTTCAGAAGCTTACCAAAAACGATTATGCGTAAGCCAGCACCCATATACTTTCTTTCAATTTCAACATGCGCTTTTGGCTTGCTGACAAGTATCCGAGTCTTTTCTAGTTCTCCGACCATCAAGGAAAGCTGCCAAAAAGGGTCTTGTGTTAAATCCACCATAAGTATTAAGCCGTCGGCATTCCTAGCCAAAGCGAGGGTTTGAAGACCCCACGCCCTTCCATCCGCTGCACCTTCAATAAGGGCCGGAGCCTCAACAAGCTGAAATTGAATATCCTCATAGGGAAGCATGCCGGGAATAGGCTCCTTGGTGGTGTAGGGGGCTGGTGAAACCTCAACCTTCGCATTTGTAACAGCAGCAAGGAGGCTGCTTTTTCCAACATTTGTTAAGCCTAAAATGACTATTTGAGCTGCGCCTTCCTTCTCTATGAAAAATTTTGGTCCGCCTCTGCCAGCCTTACGCCGCTTTCCTTCCTCGAGCTCTCTCCGAAGAATGGCCATCTGCTTCTTAACTTGGGCGCATAGTTTGGCTGTTCCCTTGTGCTTTGGGACAAGGCTTAAAAACTCTTGCATCAGTTGAAGCTTCTCTTTGGGGTTTCGGGCAGCTGAAACCTCGGCCCATTTTCGTTTGGCTTCCGCTGGCAGATTCGCGGGCATAAGCCGTACGCGTCCTAAAAACCTTATTCAAAGGGAAGGCTAATATTCGTTTCGAATAGGCATGCTAAACGGCAACTCGCATCTCAAGGCCAAAATAGTACAGCTTACCTTCATGGGCAAGCTGGCGAAGCCCTAAAAATGCTAAGCCACCGCTGCGGCGTTAATATCCCACGCCTAAAGGTTGAAATGCTCAAGGGACATTGTGGCAAATTTGGAAAACCCTTCATCATTCTCCGCGAGTTTTACCATCATCTTCGAACCTTCGGTGGAAAACATAAGGGCACAGAGAAAAATGCGGACAAATTCGCAAGGGAATTCATCGAAACCTACGAAAATTTTCAAGCATCGCCATAACTCAAGCTTCAAACGGTTTTATCATAAACTTTTAATAATTGAATGAACAGTTGTGTAAACGAATTCACTAAAAATAAGGGAAAATTGAGAGTTTAAAAGTGGAGGAAAAATAATGAGCAGACCTGAAAAACCCCACCTAAACCTAGTGATCATGGGACATGTTGACCACGGAAAGTCAACAACAACAGGGCACATGCTCTACCTAGCGGGAGTTGTCGACGAGAGAACAGTAAAAGCATACGAGGAAGAAGCCAGAAAAATGGGCAAGGAAACCTTCAAGTTTGCATGGATTCTCGACAACCTAAAGGAGGAGCGGGAAAGAGGACTAACAATAGACTTGCGATTTCTAAAGTTTGAAACTAAAAAATACTATTTCACAATTATTGATGCCCCTGGCCACAGAGACTTCGTTAAAAACATGATTACTGGTGCAAGTCAGGCTGATGGCGCCATACTTTTTGTCTCAGCTAAGAGAGGAGAATTCGAGGCTGGTATAGGTCCTGGTGGACAAACAAGGGAGCACGCTTTCTTGGCTTTCACTTTGGGCGTTAACCAGCTTGTTGTAGCCATTAACAAGATGGACGATCCTACGGTTAACTGGAGTCAAGAACGCTACAATGAAGTTAAGAACGAAGTTTCCAGAATGCTTAGGATGGTTGGCTATAAGGTTGAAAAGATTCCATTTGTGCCAACTTCAGGATGGACTGGAGATAACCTTGTTAAACCAAGCGAAAAAATGCCATGGTACAAGGGGCCAACCCTAATAGAGGCATTAGACGTCTTCGAACTTCCGCCAAAACCGCTAGACAAGCCGCTGCGAATCCCCATACAAGACGTTTATAGCATAACTGGCGTGGGCACAGTTCCGGTTGGCAGAGTTGAAACTGGCGTTTTAAAGGAAGGAGACGCGGTAATTTTCATGCCTGCGAACAAGCAAGGCGAGGTTAAGTCGATAGAGATGCACCACACAAGAATCCCGAGGGCTGAACCGGGCGATAACATAGGCTTTAACGTTAGAGGCGTAGCAAAAACGGACATACGCCGGGGAGACGTCTGCGGACACGCTAACAACCCGCCAACAGTGGCGAGGGAATTCATAGGTCAAATAATCGTCATATATCACCCAACAGCCATAGCCGCCGGCTACACGCCAGTACTTCACTACCACACCGGGCAAATGGCTTGTAGATTCACAGAGCTAATAAGGAAGATTGACCCACGTTCTGGACAAGTTGTCGAGGAGAAGCCGTCCTTCTTAAAAACGGGAGACGCCGCATTAGTAAGGATGGAACCACTACGCCCGATAGCTATTGAGGCTTACTCTGAGTTTTCAGAGCTTGGAAGATTCGCCGTAAGAGACATGGGCACAACCATAGCCGCTGGCATAGTGAAAGAGATAACCAAAAAGGGGTTGCAATAACCCTTTCATCCTCTCTTTTTATTCATTTTGGCTTAAGAATAAATAAGCTTGAAAGTTTTCCTCTCCATTGAGAAAACGCATGATATAAGAAAACCGCAAGAGAAAATAACATCCAAGTTTTAGGATAGCATTAGAGTTGAGGATATGTCCGGAGCCGAAACACTTCTCCCATATTTGAAGGAAAAGCAGAGCAACGAGCAAACACCAACAATCATTGTAGACAGCCGTGAGGCAAGTAGCGCAGAAAAAGTTGTTAAGGGACTCAGAGAACGCGGCGTAAACGTAAAAATAGAAACTTTGGAAAAAGGAGATTATATACTGTCTGATGCTTGTGCAGTTGAACGCAAAAGAGTTCAAGACTTTGTTTACACACTAACGCATCGCTACCTTTTTGAGCAACTTTTCAAGCTTAAGGAAGCTTATCCCAAAGCATTAATTCTACTAGAAGGCTATATGCCCATCATTTACAAGTTTAGCAGAATAAAGCCAGAAGCAGTTTGGGGCGCCCTATTCAATTTGGCAAAAAACGGTGTAGCCATAGTTAACACAACATCCTATAAGGAGACTGTTGACTTTCTATACATTGCCGCTCGCCAAGAACAAATAATGGAAAAAAGAGCGCCGACGGTGCATCCCGTTAAAAAATATGAAACCCTCGAGGATGCTCAAATATTCTTTGTGGCAAGTTTACCCAATATTGGAAGAGAGAAGGCCATAGCAATCCTTAAATCCTATCAGACACCCTTAAATGCTTTCCTTAACGTTGA
>JAWCQV010000025.1:0-8121 GCA_038869575.1 Bathyarchaeia archaeon
CTGGCAGCTTCAGCCATTTTATCTCGAAAAGGCAATCTTGACACCCAGAACCTATTTTGGAGTCGAGCTAAAAACCTTTATCATCTCAATCTCTCCGCCGCAGCATGCTTTAATGTATTCCAGGGCCGTTTTTACCGCTTCTTCAAGCTGTTGATGAGTTATTCCCGGTGCTCCATACGCCACTAAAAGTAAATTCTTTGTTTTATGTGTGATTTTTGTTTGATCTGCGTCTCTGTGAGGATATATGCATAAAACCTTTCTGGTGTCGGCTAAAACAAGCATGTTGCTTGTCAACGCCATCGGCTTTTCCATTCCAATACCAGTAAACGCCTCACCATTTTCTGCAAACCGTACGTTAAAGGGCGGATGAAGCGTGTCCTTATCAAAGCCGCTTACGGGGATTATCGTCTTCATAGAAGCCAAATTGTAGGCGTCCACAGCGGTTGAAATAGTTGGTAGTTCACCTCCATGTAAAACCCTCCTCAAAAGAGCCTCGCCTGACGGCCTCGTTTTAGTAGGGTCTATGCCGAGCCTCCAGTAAAAGTCTCTGTAGGCTCTAACTGTCAGGTTTTCCTTAAGTTCTTCAAGATTGTATTGAGCTCTAGCTTCTGCGTATAAGGCTTTTTTAAGCTCTTTGATTTTCGTGTTTTCCTTCTCCACCAAAACATTGTTTATTGTCCCTATGCTTATGGCCAATTGTGGAAACTTTGAAGCGACTTTGGCACACCAATAAACCGAAATGGGTTGCATTTTGCTCATCTCATACTTTTTTGTTAAAGGCTAAATATTTTTAATAGTCTAGCAGTTCTTCTTTAAATTTGGCTGTTCATAATGATTGGGGAGCTGGCCGCTCTTGGGGCGGCCTTATGCTGGACTTTTTCAGCCGTGCTTTACAGAAAAGCTTTGGTCGAGACAACGCCCATATCGGCGAATGTAGTGCGTTGTGCCGGAACAAGCCTAATTTTATTTTTGTTTTTCGCCTTACTTGGGAAGGTTTATGTTTTCGCAAGTTTACCAGTTCATGTGGTTCTTTTAACATCTATCAGCGGCATAATCGGGTTAGGGTTGGGCGACACGCTTTATATGAAAAGCCTTGAGATCCTAGGAGTTGCGCGAGCTGTTCCAATAACATGCACATATCCACTTTTTAGCCTTGTTTGGGCTTATCTTTTTGTGGGCGAGAACCTCACGCTACCGCTTATTTTTGGCGCGACAATCATAGTTTTGGGAATTTGGCTTTTAACCCCTACAGAAAAACAGTACAAAACAAACGAGAGTAAACGTTTGATAAAAATTCGCAGTAGAGGTCTCGTCTTTGCTTTGGCAACAGCCTTAGCATGGTCTGTGAGCATTTCAATGGTTAACTTATCTGTGAGAGCCTCTTCTGGTTTTGAGCAAGCCTATGCAATTAACACGCTTAGACTTGTGTCTGTGGCAATTTTATTATTAGCTTTGGTTCCCTTAGGCGATGGGAAACACTTCCTTCAAGGGATAAGGTTGAAGACCGCAGCCATGCTTTTAGCTGGGGGTTTAATAGCTATAGGAGTGGGATGGTTTTTTCTAATAACAAGCTTTATTTACATTCCAGAGTCGCAAGCAGTTCCGATATCTTCAACAACGCCCTTGTTTTCAGCCCTTTTCGGCGTACTCTTTCTTCACGAGAAGGTTACGTATAGAATTGCCATAGGCTCTGTAATTATTGTGATTGGTATTTTCTTTGTTTTCATGGTTTAACCTCTTCTTTCCATAAAATTGTTGAAAAAGTTTATATGGTTAAACCTTGAATGCTCGGTGTGGGTCGTGGAGACCCAACTTAGTGAGATTGGAAAAATTTCTGAAAAGCAAAGTGTAAAACCCCTTTCTATTCTGAAGGGGACGGAAGATCGCCACAAACTGCTTTCAAAGCCCGAACTTTCAGCTGTTGTTAAAATTGAGGCAAGTCTGCTGAAGGGTGCTAGACGCTACTTTGAGGAGCATGGCTTCATCGAGGTTGTTGTTCCCCACCTAACAAGGGCAACTGGTGCGTGTGAAAATATTGCAACGATGTTTGAGGTGGACTATTTTGGCAAAAGGCGCTACTTAAGCCAAACAGCCCAACTCTACCTAGAGGTTTTAACGCCTTTCCTCGGCAAGGTTTGGTGCATTGGACCAAGCTTTAGGGCTGAGCCATCCGTAGATGAGCGCCACTTGACAGAGTTTACGCTCATAGAGTTGGAGTTCGCCGGAGACTTTAGGCAGCTTCTGGAGCATATTGAAGGCGTAATATGTTCGATGTTGGGCTGTGTGCTCGCCGAACACGAGAAGGAGCTGGAGCTGCTTGGCGTTGATTTGGAGCGTTTAAAACGGGTTAGGAAGCCTTTCGAAAAAATAACCTACACCGAAGCCGTTGGCTTGCTGGCTGACTACGGTGTGAAATGGGGTGACGACCTAAAAAGCACGCATGAAAAAGCTCTTGTCCAAATGGTTGGCAATAAGCCACTGTTTGTTACTCACTTTCCTAAAGCCATAAAATTCTTCAACATGCGCGAAAATGACGAAAACCCAAACATAGTCAACAGCGCCGATTTGCTTCTACCCATGAGTGGCGAAGCCGTCGGCGCAGCAGAACGCGAATACCGTTACGAGAGGCTTTATGATAGGCTTGTCAACTCAACAATGTTTAGGCAGCTTGTCGAAAAAGGCGGAAGCATAGAAGACTTTGACTGGTACTTGGACTTTTACAAGGATCACAGCGTTTTACATTCTGGGTGTGGCATAGGGCTTAATAGAGTAACCCAGTTTGTCTTAGGCGTTGACGACATTCGGGCGACCACGGCGTTTCCGCTGAATAGAGAGTCCATTCTATAACCCATCCCATCCTCTTTTCTTTTTCGCAGCACCTTAAAAGCGGTACAGTTTTATACCGGCATGTTTCTAGAGGTGAAACTTGGCGGACTGGAAGGGTAGCACATAAATGTCTGTGTCTCCAAGCGTTCGCGAAGTTCTTGCAAGGCGAATTGCTGGCGAGATTATCCTCTCCAACAAGCCGGGCGCCACCATGCGGAAGTGGCGGGAGCTCTTCGGTGTTTCCCAGACAACGCTTTCGGATAAGATGATGCTTTCGTCCTCGGTTATAAGCGACTATGAAAGCGGGAGGCGGAAAAGTCCGGGAACAAAGTTTGTGCGCCGTTTTGTTTGGGCACTGTTAAAAATTGATGAGGAGCGGGGAAGCCGTTTTATTCGCGAATTTGCTAAGCTCACCAGTTCGCCAAGCATGGCCGTTGTGGATCTGAGGGAGTTTCCTATCCCAGTGCGGGTTGAGTATTTATGTAAAGCCATACGAGGCGAAATTATGGCTTGCTCAAGCCTAAACGTTAGGGATGTTTTGGGCTATACGGTTGTGGACAGCAAGAAGACCATTGAGACGCTTTCAGGTTTCGAGTATTCCCAGCTCTTCGGCGCCACAACAGAACGCGCATTAATCTTCACAAACATTGGAGATGAGAACTCGCCCATGATGCTTATCCGCATGAGCAGCCTAAAACCAAAAGTTGTTGTTTTTCATGGCGTGAAGCCAGACGAATACTCCATTAGGCTGGCGGAGTACGACCGCATACCCCTAATCTATTCGGCTCTTCCGACAGTGGAACAGCTTGTAAAATCCCTAAGGAAGCTTTACCGCATAGCCCTAAGAAGGAAGCTTGGCAAGGCAGTCCGCCCACCCCCAAAAGTAAGCACATAAGCATGTGCGAGGCGATTTAAGCCGTGATAAAGGTTGGGTGTTGCGGCTTTCCAACATCCATGAAACGCTACTTCGAAAACTACAGCCTAGTGGAGCTAAACAGCACATTTTACGAATATCCAAGGCTGGAAACCGTTGAGGGATGGCGGGAAAAAGCACCAGAAAACTTCGAATTCACAGTTAAAGCCCACCAAGACATAAGCCATAAGGCTAAAATGCGTCTAGACGAAACAAGCCAGCAAGCCTTCGAAACCATGAAACAAATATGCAAAACGTTACAAGCGAAAATACTGCTGATACAAACTCCGGGTTCCTTCCGACCAGAAAAACTCAGCGAAGCAGAAAAATTCTTTAGGGCTGTGGACCGTGAAGGCTTAACGCTTGTTTGGGAAACCCGTGGACCAGAATGGGAGAAACTAGAAGTTATGGAAAAACTTAGCCAAGTCTTAAGTCAACTAAACGTGGTGCATGTAACAGACCCCTTTAGAGTTTTGCCAGCCTATACAAGCCAAACCGCCTATTTCCGGCTGCACGGTTTAGGCGAAGAACTATACTATTACCAGTACACGGATGAGGAGCTAAAGCGACTTGGCGAAATAGCCAAAAATTTTGAGGCGGAAGGCAAAACGGTTTATGTGCTCTTCAACAACCTCGCCATGTTCGAGGACGGATTACGCTTTATTCAATACCTCTCCAGCAGGAAATTTCCAAAAATCACGGGCTCTGTTGGCTTGGAATCCGTGAAAAGTGTGATTGAAAAGACGCGATATCCAGCACCAAAAAGCGTGTTGGTTAAAAAAGTTGGCTGGAGGCTTGTGGAAATCGAAGAAGGCAAACAGATCAGACTAGCGGAATTGCTGGCAGAGCTGCCATCAAAAACATATAAAAGTGCAGAAGAGCTCCTAAAGGAGCTTAAAGTCACTAAAAAGCTGGGTTAAACAGCCAAACCCAATTCCAGAACTTTCACTTTGAGCAGCCTAAAGTCTTCGATTAGTAGTTGCTTGTATTTGGCGCTGTAAAGCCCAGCCGCCGGATGCAAAGTTGCGAAAACTACCACAGCCAAATCTAAAACATTTACTTGGTAAAATTTTCCCCTAGCCTCCGTTATGCCCCGAAAGGGTATCCCAGCCTTTGCGAAAATGTAGGCTGTTGAATAATTCCCCAGAGTGACTATGAGTTTTGGCTTTATAGCCCCTATCTGCCGTTCCAAAAAAGGCGTGCAAACCTCAATTTCAGCGGGTACAGGCTCCCGGTTTCCGGGCGGACGACACTTCAAAACATTCCCTATAAAGACTTGACTTCGCAGAAGACCACCCTCAGTCAAAAGTGTGTCCAAAAATTTTCCAGCAGCTCCAACAAAGGGTTTGCCCTTAACGTCTTCCCAGTAGCCAGGGGCCTCCCCAATAAGCATTACTTTGGCGTTTGGGTTTCCCTCGCCGGGAACAGCGTTTTTGCGGGTCTTCCAAAGACCACACTTTTTGCAAGCCATGATCTCTGAGGCAACAGCCTCTAGAATAGTTTTCTTTGACGAGTTCATGCTCTCTAGCCGTTTTGGTGGTATACTGAGAAGCACTTATTAGGATTGTCAAAAGAATAATTCAAATGGAAGTCGCTGAGATGAGCTACGTGAAAGTCAAGATAAAAATTCGGAATATCCATAATCCAGAACTCGAAGCTGAAAAGGAGCTTCTTGCCGATACGGGTTCAATTTACACCATGATTAGGCGAAAGTTCCTTGAAGACCTCCACATTAAGCCGAGGGGGAGTCGGAAATTCAAAACAGCTGATGGGAGACTTGTCGAGCGGGAGGTTGGAGCTGCAGAGATAGAAATAAACGGGCAAGGCACCTACTCAATCATAATTTTCGGCGAAGAATCAGATAAGGAAGTGCTTGGTGTAACAACCCTTGAAGAACTGGGATTGCAAGTCGACCCGGTGACAGGCGAGCTAAAACCACTAGAACTTCTACTCTTATGACACAATTTCCAAATAAAAATGAGACATTTCGACCATTAAGGCTCATGGACAAAATGTTTATTAGCAAAAGCACGGACGATGATTTATAGGACGTTGAAAAGCATGATTGTTCAGTGATTGTAAGTTTTCATGCGTCCTAAAAAGTTAGGTTTGGGTTCTGATGTTAAGGCATTTCAAAATGGAGTTTAGCTTCATATCTGGGAACATTTTAATACTTCTGATTGTTTGGGCAGTTACGGATTTCGCTCATTTTCTCCCAAATGCCTATTATTCCCTTTACGTTGAGTCCCTCGGCGCTTCGCCTCAAATAATAGGCTCAATTTTATCAGCATCATTATTTATCATGGCTTTTCTACAGCTGGCTGGCGGTTATTGGGCAGACAAAAGAGGAAGAAAAATCATAATTGTGGCTACAAGTTTTGCCAGAGCCCTAATATACATCATTTTCGCTACAGCGCCTACTTGGCACTTCATCCTTTTTGGTGAAATGCTAGTTGGAGTGGTCGCCCTCTCCCATCCAGCGATGTCCGCGCTTGTCGCAGACTCCCTTCCTCCAGATAAGAGGGGACTGGGCTATTCACTTTCTATGTTGGCTGGTGTAACTTCCATCCTCTCGCCAGTTGTTGCAGGAATCCTCTACATAAAATATGGATTAGTAGTTGGCGTGAGAACAGCCTACCTTATAGTTTCTATCTGCTGGCTTACTTCTGGTGTAATGTTTCTAAAGTTAGAGGAAACTTTGAAGTTTGAAAAAGCTGAGGCTTCCTTAACGAAATTTTGGAGGGAATACCCTAAAGTCTTTAAAGAATGTTTAACGGTCTGGAAGTTTGTTCCTAAAACTATGCTTTACCTTTTCCTTATTTTTACTCCCCTCATGTTTTTTGTCCGGATGTGCATGCCCTACTATGTGCTCTACGCAAACCGATTCCTGAAAGTGGACGAGTTTCAATGGGCGGTCTTGCAAACTGTATACTCCATAACCTTCTATTGCTTGTTGCTTCCAGTAGGCAAAATGGTGGATACATTTGGTAGGAAAAAACCGCTTATTCTATCCTCAGTATCAGGAGCCATTGGAATGGCATTGTTTCTGCATGGACACCCATTGGAATTATACCTCTTTTCAATGTTTTCTGCCGCTTGCAACGCTTTAGCCTTCACAGCGTATCCATCCATGCAAACCGACCTAACCCCAAAGGAGTATAGGGGAAAATTGACGGGTTTATCAAATTTTTCCGACTGCGTTCTAGGATCCATAGCGCTGCTTTCAGGCGGCATTCTATACGAGGCTGTTTCGCCAATAGCACCATTCCTTCTACTGCTTGCCGCTATGGTATTAACAGCCATAACAACAGCCATTTTTGTAGCTGAACCGCAAAAGAAAGAGGTTTAGCAAAATCTAAAAAGGCTAGTTACCATTGGCGAAAAAGCAAAAATCATAGAAAACTTGGAAGGATGTGGTCACTTTAAGCCGTTTCCTGCAACAATTTTTTATATATAGCCAAAATTTTATAGAGGAGTAGTGTTTTTGTTAAGTCAACCAGCAATAATATGACTCGCTTTGAAAATCTAGAGGTGGACTATCAATTTTGCTGTTTACTACCACCAAAAATTGACATTTACAGCATGCGCTTTAAGGCTTCAGCGCCCCGCATTCCTAATTGTACGCCTATGCTCATAGCCTTTGAAGTGGCAGCCTTTACCTCAGCATTCAAAACATCCTCAAATGTTTTTACTCCGCTCACCATGGCGGCGGTCACGCCGAGACGTTCAGCAGCCTCAATGTTTAGGAAGCCGCACATAACGAAGCCCTTCTCTGCTACAACCAGTACTAGGGGCGGTGAGCTTGGAAGCTCAACCTTAACGCCCAAGCATGTTTTCTCGGCGACCTTAACCTGAGCCACATTTATCAAAACCTTCACTCACCACAGCCTATATGTTATGTTGTAATTTTTAAATAAGAATTGCCACACAGAAAAAGCGAAACAACATGCTGACAAAGCTCAAAGCAAAAGTGCAATCAGCCATAAAAACACAAGCAAAAGCAGCCAATAAGTTAGGCTTGACTCCAAACATCATAAGCGCCATAGGCATAATTTTAGCCTTATTCTCGGCAATAGCTTATACCAATGGACGGCAAACCGTAATGCTGGCTTTGGCTGTTGTTCTGCTGCTTCTTTCAGGATACTGCGACATACTAGACGGAACCTTGGCAAGGTTATGTCAAAAGGCAACCCCTTTCGGAGGTTTCTTGGACTCCCTTCTCGATAGGTATGCGGACTCAGCGGTCTATGTGGGTATAATATTGGGCGGGTTATGCTCAGTTTTATGGGGTCTGGTAGCCCTTATAGGCTCTTTGCTGGTAAGCTACTCCCGTGCCAGAGCAGAGGCAGCAAGCATCAAAATGGAGGCTGTTGGCTTGGCTG
>JAWCQV010000026.1:0-7955 GCA_038869575.1 Bathyarchaeia archaeon
AACGGGTTCCGGGAAAACTATTAGGGCTAAGCCCAACTTGATAAGCCATGGTTTTTCGCCGTTGTTCCAGAGCTTTTTAGAGGTTTTCACTTCCCTGATTGTACCGCTTAGGGAATGAATGAAATCCGCATAGCTTTCGTTCAACTCGTTCAATGCTGTAGCTAAGGCTTTTGCCTCATCTGGTTTCAAAGGGGCCACTCCTTTTATGCGTTAAGATAATGAGGCGGACATCGTAGAAAAACTTTAACAGCCAGGAAAAGGGCTTTTAAGCAGTTTTTAAGCTTAAAGGAACTACTGTTTTTAAAAGTCCATTTCAAACCCAACTGATTTCTAGTCGCTTTTAACGTTTAAAAAGTGAAATTTTGCCCCTTGACGAAAGTTGCAAACCACCAAAATATTATCTTGCAACCTAAATAGCCATGGTTAACACGTGCCCATATAACCTTGTCGAACCGAAAGGCTGAAAAATTGTTTTACGTTAAGCGCCTGTCCGTTCAGATTAAAAGGGGTGCAGACTTCGTAGAACGTGTTTTTGGCGACTTTAAGAACTTTGGGAAAAGTGTAAGGATGAAACATGCTTAAACTCTTGCAAGGAATGGTGAGCCTTTCTAAAAGGTGAAAGGAAGCACATTCATACAATTCGAACTGCTGCGAGCTTGAAAATTCAGTTTCTTTTGAGGCGATGAAGAAGCTTTTAGGTTCGTCAAGGGTGCCTAGAGGCGGTAAAAACATAAATCGTGAAATAGTTAATCTGTTAATCGCCTAAAAATGCGAGGAGTCGGAGATATATGGAGAGCTTTAATCCGGAAAAATTCGTTGAAACACAGATTGCAGAGGTTAGAAAGACTATAGGCGACGAAAGGGCTTTAGTTGCGGTTTCTGGTGGTGTAGATAGCACAACATGCGCTGTTCTAACCCGCAGGGCCATCGGAGAAAATCTTGTCTGCGTGATTTTGGATGACGCCTTTATGCGGGAGGGCGAGCCGGAAAGGGTTGCTGAAATCCTTTCAAAAGAGCCTTTCAATGTGCCGGTTAAAATAGTTGATGTCCGGGAACGCTTCCTAAACGCCATGAAAGGCTTGCGGGATGCCGAAGAAAAGCGGAAAAAGTTTCGGGAAACCTTCTACACGGTCCTAAGCGAGACAGCAAAAAGGGAAAATTGCCGCGTTCTTGTGCAGGGAACAATCCGCGCAGATGTTATAGAAACCGTTGGCGGCGTGAAAACCCAGCATAATGTTTTGGAGCAGATAGGCATAAACCCCGTGGATAAATTCGGCTTTAAAGTTGTCGAACCGCTGTTGATGCTTTACAAAGAGCAGGTGAGAATGGTCGCCAGATATCTTGGTCTGCCACCAGAAGTTTCTGAAAGGCAGCCCTTTCCGGGGCCAGGATTATCGGTTCGGGTTGTTGGGGAAATTCACCATGACAAGTTGGAGGCGCTGAAAAAGGCGACAACAATAGTTGAAAATGCTCTTGCCGGGCATAAGCCAAGCCAGTATTTTGCGGCAATTATAGATAATGAAGAAGCGCAAGCAGAACCCTCAATTTCACATATAAAGGAGACTGTAGCGCGTCTTCTAAATGTGCCTTCGCGAAATGTTCATGTTAAAGTTTTTAGAGACAAAGCCACTGGCGTGAAGGGCGGTGAGAGACGTTATGGAAAGATTGTCGGCATAAAGGCTGAAACAGCGGAAGGCAAAGTCTACCAAATGGATATAAAAAAGCTTGTATCGTTGCAGACGAAGATAACCAGCGAAAACCCAACAATAACAAGAGTGCTCTACGCCGTCAAAGAAACGTCAGAGAAGAAATCCCACGTCATAAGTATAAGAGCCGTGCAGACAAAAGATTTCCTCACAGCACAAGTTTCAGAAATACCTTGGAAAACTCTAGAAGAGACGGCGAACGGAATCATTAAGAGCTGTCCAAACGTTTCAGCGGTTTATTATGATGTTACGCCTAAACCACCAGCCACCATTGAAATGGAGTAGCCTATTACATTTCCTTTCTCTCCGGCTCCTTGACCTTAAACACGACTATGAGTAGAGCAATTATGTCCAGCGGAATACATAGTAGGAATGGCGCTATCGGGCTTAAATTTTCATATAGAATACCTCCTACAAAGGAACCTAAAGCACCAGCTAGAATGTAAAGGGCACCGGTGCTTCCCATCACTCTGCCCCTTCTCTCTTTTGGAACTATGTCTGCTTGTAGCGCTGCCGTGGCTGGACCGAATAGAACCGAGGCTATGGCGAAGAAGACGTAAACTGTGGTAAACATCAGAAAGTTTCTGGATAGGATAAAGAAAACGGCTGTTGGCATAAAAATCATGTGGGCTAGTATGAGGGCTTTCTTTCTCCCAAAAACATCTATGGCTTTCCCCAGAAAAAGCCCAATTGCAAGCATTGTCGCCAGATTTATTGTGTTCACTGCACCCCATTCAACATCGCTTAACCCAACAACTTGTAAGACGTAGAGGGAACCAAAACGATAGAAGAAGGGGTCTGTGAACGCAATAATTAAGGTTGACATTAAGAGAAAAACTAAACTTTTTGGCATAAGCTTCCAAGAAGCGAAAACTTCCTTTGCAGAATCCCTAAAAGCTAAACCAAGCTCTTTTAAGCTAATGGGCTTAGGCTCTTTTAGCGTCTCCTTAAGGAAGGCGTGGCGCATTAAAGCGGCAACCAGCCCAACGGCAAACACAACGGTATAAATTATACGCATCCCAAGGTCAATAGAGAAGCGGCTTATTATGGCTCCAGCAATTAAGGGTGAAAAAATCGAGGGAAGAAAGGGCAAAACTCTAAAGGCGGCGTACCCAAAACCACGTTTTTCTGGCGAAAGCGAGTCTGCCTCAACGGCTTCAAGAGCCGACTGATAGATTAGACATATGTTTGTGACAACTACTCCAACAACATAGAAAACCCAGTTGGGAGCTAAAATGAAAAAGATGTTTGCCAACACGACGCCATACGTCATTGTTACAATTATCTGCCTTCTGCCATGCTTGTCGGTTATGTAGCTTCCTGGAATGCGGACGAGGAATAAAATAACAGAGCCTATGGCGCCCACGACACCAATTATTACAGGCGTGGCTCCGAGGCTTTCCATGAATGGCGATTCAAAGGGCGATGTCATAGCATAGCCAAAATTGAATAAGAGATAGCTTAGAAGCAGCACTAGGAAATTTCCTCGAATGAAGGCAAACTCTCGTTTAATTTTGCTCCACAATGGAAATCGCACTTCCAAAGTGCATTCAACAATATAAACTGCTCTAAAACCCTAAATAGCTGTGTCCGCCATTCTAGTGTGAATGGTTATGTTCCGCGTTAGAGTCAACAAAATCGAATCGATTCGTGACATTGATGGCAACCTTGGGAAACGCATAGAACTTGTGGAAGAGCGCCCAATTCCCCAGTTTGCCATCAGACCTCAAACCGAAGAGGCGAAGGTTGTGCAGGACGTTCTTCAGGCTCTTCAGCAGCAACTGCCAATCTTTCCGGGACGTGTACAGTTCACAATACCGAAGATCATCCTCTTCCTTACAGAGCAGGAATATGAGAGGTTGGGCATAGACTTCGATGTTAACCAAGTTTATGAGATAACCCTTGAAAACCAGTCAATAAAATTTAGGAAAAGCGGATAATTTCTCTCCTAATCTTTTTCAAAGCCGAAAATTTTGGATGGAAAGAGAGAACAAAAATTATGCTCCTTAAAGTTATGAAAACTTTTTCTGTGCTGTTTTCGCTTTCCTTGTCGCAGTAAAGCGGAACAGGCTCGTTTTCACCATCTTTATAATAAACGTAGATTGGTGCCCTTACGCCTTTAAATGGAACCACCTCAACTTCTAAATTCAACATTCTGGCGGTTTTCTCGACAGCGGTGCTCACCGCTTTCAGCCTTTCCATGCGAGTTTCCATGCTTGAAACGTAAACCAATAATTTTCCACGATTGTCATCCAACATGTTTAAGCCTCCAAAAACGCAGTTTGAGTTTACATGTTTTAAAGCGAGCGGTGCAACGGAAAAACCGACCTGTGGAGAGAGTTAAGTTAAAGTGAAGGCTCATAAAGTGCTGAAGATTGTAAAATTCCGGCATTAAATGGTGGCGTGCAACCATTGAAGGTCAGAGCGCATGTGTTTGTGAGTGGGCGCGTCCAAGGTGTGTTTTTTAGGCATGAAACTAGGCATGAAGCTAGGTTGCGCGGCGTTAAGGGCTGGGTTCGCAACCTTAAAGACGGAAGGGTTGAGGCCGTTTTCGAGGGCGAAGAAGAAGCCGTAAAAGAGCTTATAGACTTTTGTAAGTGTGGACCGCCAGGCGCAAAAGTAACGAAAGTAGAAGTGCTGTGGGAAAACTATACTGGTGAGTTTCGGGACTTCGAAATAAAATATTAGCCTAATTTCTTTTTAGGTATGCGGAAGTGGCTGTCTTTTCCAGCGCTAACGTAGTCTCCGCCAGCACCGCGGGCTATTTGGGCTATTTTTGCAAAGTTTTCCGCGCCAAGATATTGGCGGGGAGTAATTTTGATGTATTCGCCTTTATCCTCGAAGTTTAAAAGTCCTTCTAAATCCTCTGGGAACATCATTTTGACATCATCGATGTTTAGGGGTTTCTGCACTTGCGGGGCTTCTGTCGTCGGAGTTATAGGTGCCGTTGGTGGGGCAAGTTGTGAAACAGCTATTGATTTCAGCGAAGCTGAAACTATTCTTAGGTCTTCTGCTATGTTGTTTAAGATCACGAGGAGTTCGTCCACTTTTTCCGCGAGTTTTTCGATGCGCTCTTTCTCCACGTTCATGGACAGGTTCACGCTCTTCAATGCTTAATACCTTATAGCCGTATTTAATTATTGTCTGTAAAAGCCATTATAGCACTAAATGAAGGAGCAGTCCACCTTTGATTGAGATTGATGGAAGCCAAAAAAGCGGAAGCGGAACCATCCTGAGGCTTTCGGTAGCCCTAGCCTCCATTCTTAGACAGCCCCTTCATATATACAACATACGTCAAAACAGACCGCAGCCTGGCTTAAGACCGCAGCATTTGGAGGCAGTTTTGACAGCGGCGAAGCTCTGCAACGCAGAAGTTAAAGGCGCATTTTTGAACTCTCGAGAACTCTGGTTCACACCCGAGGAGGTTAAAGGCGGTGTCTTTAAGGCTGAAATTGGCACCGCTGGAAGTATACCAATGCTTATTATGACTGTTTTGCCCATCTGTATCTTCGCAGAAAAAAGCATCCATCTCAATGTTTTAAGGGGTGGAACAGACGTATCCCATTCGCCAACTATAAACTATATGCGGTTTGTTTTTCTTCCAATTTTGAAACGGATGGGCATAAACGCCGAAATAACAGTGCACAAGTATGGTTATTATCCGAAAGGCATGGGAGAGGTTACACTAACAGTTGAGCCTTGCAAGGAGCTTAAACCTATATGCCTAGAAGATTTTGGCAAACTTGAAATAGTTAAGGGTGTTTCAGTCTGTACCTTTTTGGCAGATAGGCGAGTGGCTGAACGACAAGCAACAACCGCAAAAGACTACCTCCGAAGATACGGCTTAAAGGCTGATGTCCAAATAGTGAATGACAGGTCTAATCCGCTTCAGAAGGGGAGTTCCTTGGTGCTTTGGGCTGAAACTGATAAGGGCGCAGTGCTTGGCGCAGACTCTATTGGGGAACTTGGGAAAACAAGCGAGGCTGTCGGAGTTGAGGTCGCAGAAAAGCTTTACACAGAAATTTCTTCTAGGGCGACTGTCGACGTTCATTTGGCAGATATGCTCATTCCATATGTGGCTCTGGCTGAGGAAAAGTCTGTATACCTAACAAGAGCCCTTTCAGACCATTTAGAAACAAACATTTGGCTTGCTGAAACCCTCCTTCACGTAAAATTCAATGTTAAATGTGTTAATGGGCTTTACAAGGTTGAGAAGGTTGGCTAGCCTTGAGAGCCAAGGTTAGGGGAATATATACAACAGCCTTAACAAAATTGCTCTTAGAAAACGGATTCCAAATAGTTCAGCCATCTCAGACCATAAAGACGCGGTTTGGTATACCAGATAACATCGAGCCGTCAGACCTGAAAATAAAAGATAGGCATGATCTTCAAGGAGTGGTAGCACTTGGCACGCCAGAAGCCATTAAAGCCCTTCACGCAATTCTGCACTCTTCGCTTGAAGATGCAATAATAAGAAAGTGGAGTGTAAGCGTGGACGGCATATATAAGGGCACCATAATAAGCGAAAACGATAGCGCAGTTCAAGTCAAAATAAGAGAGGACGTTGTTGGAGTGCTTCCTAAACATGAAGTTCCAGGCGAAAGCCAAAATAAAAATGCCATAGTAGTTCAAGTTTTGAGAAAACGTATCGGAAAGAAAACTCCCTTTTTGACAACTCAGCTTAAAATTGTCGGAAACTACGCCATATTGGCGCAGAAGAGCAACGGTGGCGTGAGCCTAAAAATTAGGGACATAAGCAAGAGGACTGAGCTTTATGCTCTTGGAAAACGTTTGTCGCCCGAGGGTTGGGGTATAATTTGGCGTGAGCCGGCCGCTCACATGCCAAAAAATGTTTTGGAGAATGAAGTGGCAAGTCTCTGTGAAAAGGCTAAAGCCTTAACCGAGGCCGCTTATCTGGCTGATGCGCCGGCCCTAATTGTTGAAGGCTTATATTTTATGGATGTTGAGTTCCCAAGCCTTTCAAAAGCGAAATTAGACGCGTTAAGGGCTACTGTTTCGCCAACCCTTGAGGGGCATCACTTTTACAAAAGCTGCGGTGGCAACATTTCATCAGCCCTAGAAATGGCTGAAAAGCTCCTAGAAAAGGGAAGAAGCAAAAGCGAGGTTGAAGAACTTCTAAAAATGCAGACTCAACCCGAATTTCCGGAGGTGGGTTCAACGGTTGATGTCGAACACGTTAAGCTAAGCGGCGCAATCTTACTCCTTGGACAAGCGATAGTAGAAGCCATAAACAGCAAAGAACTAAGATACACCAGAACCATTAGGGCAGACGGCTTTTACGACGGATTAGGCGTAGTCAAAGAGGCTGGCGACAGGGCTATAAGTGAAACAAAGCTTGGCAAATGGTACATAATAACCAATTACTTCTCAAAGGATGAGCTGTGGAAGGGCGCCTATATAAACATAAACACGCCCGTGGAAGTTTACCCGGGAGCGGTGCGCTACATAGACTTAGAGGTGGATGTTTGCATACGCCCAGATGGCGAAACAAAAGTTTTGGATATGGAAAAACTTGAAAAAGCCTTAGAAAAAGGTGTGGTAAGCGAAGCGCTTTTTGAAAAAGTTAAAAGTGTTGTTGCAGCGGTAACTGAAAAAGGCTTCATTGAAAGGTTTTCGGCTAAATTTATTTAGCTTTTCTGCACTTATTTTCCAGCCAAGAGTGGAAAGTTGAAAGCTGAACTTGTCCTAAAAGACCTAAAAGCCTACGTAAATAACACCATCGCAGAATGTTGCCTAGCCGTAGAAAATGGCAAGATAACAAAAATTGGAAAGGAGCCCCAGATGCCGAAGGCTGACTCTGAAATCAGCCTTAAAGGGCTTCTTGTTTTGCCAGGCCTGATTGACGTTCACGTACACTTAAGGGATGAGGAGAAAGCCTACAAAGAAGAGTTTTACACTGGCACAGCAGCAGCCGCTGCAGGTGGCTTCACAACAGTTTTAGACATGCCCAACAACACCCCTGTCACCATGAGCGCTGAAACCTTAAAAACTAGAATGGAGAAAGCCAAGGAAAAGATTTTGGTTAATGTGGGCTTTTACTCCGAATTTCCAAAATGCTTAGACGAAATAGACGAGATAATTGGCGCCGGCGCGGTGGCTTTCAAGCTTTTCTTAAGCGAAAAAGTGGGCGGTTTAAACATAGAAGATGATACCATACTCGCAAAAGCCTTCAAAAAGGTGGCTTCAAGAACTCCAATTGCTGTACATGCCGAAGACAAAAGCATGATT
>JAWCQV010000027.1:0-7931 GCA_038869575.1 Bathyarchaeia archaeon
GAAACGTTTACAAAAGCTTCCTTAAAACCTCAAGGCTTCGAACAATACAAGGAAGATTTCATCATCGTAATAGCCAAAACACCAGAAGGAGCAAAGGTAATGGGATGGCTCGAAAACGCAGACATCAAAAACATCCAGCCAGGAAAACATGTGAAAATAACAGCAAAAACAATGCCTGATGGCTTCCCCGTCATAATCTTCCAACCAATATGAAGTCGAGCTCAGTTTTAAAACGAACCCAAAAAATTTATAACATCACACTTCACTGATGCATACATATTTTATTTTGTCTTTATGCCAAGAGCATAAGCCTGTAATGAAGACCTATGGCGATATCAGCTGTAAAATGTTTTTTATGCGAAAAGCCAAATTTTAAGTTTTTAAAGGGCATAATTGCGCCTTTCTCAGAGTCATTACGCACCTACCCTCTCCCTATCCATGAGTCATATTCCAAGAATCTAATAACCATCGAAAGGACAAGTATCTAAGCTGAAATGAAAAGAAATATGGATGTAGAGTAGGGCTAAATTTACTGAATGGTTATAATTTTCTGTTCTGTTAGGAGACGTTAAAAGAGCAATATGCCTCAGCCTTTCATGCTCCAAAAAAATTTTGCGCGCTTCGGCTTCGAGTTTAAACTGTTTCTTCCGCATTCCCCATTCTACCTTCTGTGCTTAAGCATATTTCCGCCTCCCACATTCAACATAGTAGTAGAGGCGTAGTAGTATTCGCGTAGTAGAAAACCAAAAATGAATCCAAGCAGTATATCGTTAACTCGTCCACAGTTTTTCGCGCCCGGTTAAAAAGGACCGTTTTTCGTTGTTAATCTTTTACTCTCAATTAAGAACCAAAGGACAGGGTCTAAAAAGCTGGCCGACTGGCCGCGTTGATAAGAGATAGATGGATGAAGATGTCAGTTTGTTCTCTAACAAAAATGGGTGATAGACTGTTTTTCAAGTTCCTTAGCCCAAGCTGGATTTAAACCCGTTTACCAAAAGTGCGACTTAATGTTTTTTAGGAAGCGAAAATAAAATACAAAAACGTGCCTGGGTAATCTAAAAAGTAGCCGGGGTAGCCTAGCCTGGAATGGGCGCCAGACTCATAATCTGGAGAGCGTAATGGGGCTAATGCGCCCAGAGGTCGCGGGCTCAAATCCCGCCCCCGGCACTCTTTAAAATAGTTTAAATGAAGCCTTAGACATTTGCCTACTATTTTACGCCTAAACAACAAACACCATTATAAACACAAACTTCTAAAATCCGTTTAGAAGTGGCGTAAAATGAAAAGCAAGTTTGAAGGCATATTTGTCCCTCACATTACGCCCTTCACAGAGAAGGGTGAAATAGACTTTGAAGCTCTTCGTGTTTGTGTGCAGTTCTGGATTGATGGCGGTGTCGACGGCCTTATGCCATGTGGCAGCAACGGAGAAGCCCCATACATGGCAAGGGGAGAACGCCAAAAAATTATAGCCACGGTCCTAGAAGAAGCAAAGAACAGCGTGACGGTTGTGGCTGGAACAGGCGCCCCCAGCACGTGGGAGACCATTCAGCTTACAAGGGATGCTATGGATTTAGGTGTCGATGCAGCCGTTGTGGTAACACCCTACTATTATAGGCCTTCAAACCGCGAGCTGACTGCCCATTACAAGGCTGTTTTAGAAACTGTCGACCTGCCCATAATCCTTTACAGCGTTCCAAAGTTTACAGGCTATGCGCTAGAACCGTCGACAATTGCAGAGCTTGCCAATGAATATTCGAATGTTGTCGGCGTAAAGGACAGTGGCGGAAGTATTGCCACAATAACGGAAACAATACGCTTAACAAGCAACAAAATAGCTGTCCTAGCTGGAACAGCCGATGTTGTGCTTCCAACACTTGTTCTGGGCGGAAAGGGAGCAGTGATAGCTGTAGCCAACGCTTATCCAAAGTTGTGTGCAAGCCTGTACAAAGCTTACAAGGAAGGCGACGTTAAAAAAGCGGCAAAACTTCAAAGGACAATAACCTACATAAACGATGTTCTGGTTAGACGCTACAACCAGCTATCAGCCATAAAAGAGGCGATGCGACTGCTTGGATTGCCAGCAGGATATCCGCGTAAGCCAGCTCTACCTTTGGGCGAAGCTGAAAAAGCCGAAATAAAAAGCCTCCTTAAGCGATTAACGCAAGACTGAAGGCTGATCTTAATGTATAAAACGTCCCAAAATCTTCATCCACTTCAAAATTACGCTTAAGCAACAATTATAAAATTGAAGGCCGCACAAATCTTATAACGAGAACGGAACAAACTACTCTAAAGCTACAAAAGCAATTGAAGGAGCCAAAGTTGACCAATAAAAGCTTCGATGATATCTTGCTGGAAGCTGTTGACGAGGCTTTAGCTTCGCTGGGCGAGTCAGTAAAACAATCGATTTATTATCATCTTGAAGAAAAATTCAGAATACCAAGAAAAGAAATTCCAAACCGCGTAAAAGAGTTTGCCGAAGGTCTAGAGAAAATTTTCGGTATAGGTGCGCGATTTCTCGAAATTTTGATAATGAGGAAGCTTTATGACCGCATTGGCAAGCCTATTGATTGGGATGAGAATAAAGAATTTGCCTTTGCGAATTATGTTGAGGCTGCAAGGCGCAGCTTTAAGAAAAGTCAAGGCTAATCGTTAGAGCCTTTTAGGTTTAGTTTGTTATTGATTTTGGATTCATAAGGATTTTAATAAAGCTCTAGAAAAGGTTTAATGCATCTTAAGATTTAATATAATATCTAAAAGGCTGACACGCTTGTTCCAAAAAGACTTCCAAAAGATATTCCTAGAAGCTGTCGAAGAAGGACTATTAACCCTAGGTGAAACACCAAAACAAGCCATCCTATTCCATTTGGAAAACACCTTCAAAATAAAGCGAGAAGAAATCCCCCAGAATCTGACAGAATTCCAAAAAGCCCTAGAAAAAATCTTCGGACATGGAGCGTCATACCTAGAAAAACTCATACTAAAAAAGCTTTACGACAAGTTTCAACTAGAATTTGAGGAGACAGAAAACCCTCCAAACCTAATCAATAGTGTGGAAAACCTAAAGAAGCGCATTTTTTCAGGTGATGCCTAACATGGAAAGAAGAGATTATGTACCCCATGTTTTGGAAATGCTTCACGCCTTATTTGACGGTTTAGAAGAAATTGTTTATGTGGTTGACCCCGAGTCATACGAGATACTTTATGCAAATGACAAGTTTAAAGAGGTCCTAGGCGGAGAAGTTGTAGGCAGGAAATGTTACGAGGTTATTCATGGCGTTGAAAGCCCATGCTCTTTCTGCACCAACAAATACATTTTCGGAGAAAACATTGGAAAAACTTACATGTGGGAATGCTACTGCGAGAAAAGAAATCGGTGGTACAAATGCATAGATAAAGCCATGATCTGGCCTGGAAACAAGCATGTCCGGCTTGAAATTGCCATTGATGTGACTACGCATAAGAAAATTGAGAAGGCCTTAACTGAAAGCGAAAGGCAGTACCGCACCCTCGTAGAAGCCGCCCCCGATGTAATTTACAGCATTTCATCTGATGGAAGAATTATTTCGCTTAATCCAGCCTTTGAGAAGATTACTGGCTGGAAATGTGATGACTGGATTGGAAAACCTTTCACTGAGCTTATACATCCAGAAGACCTTGAAAGGGCTGTGGATTCCTTCCAGAAAACCCTTGCAGGCAGACCTGAAATGGTTGAGCTCCGTGTCCGCTCAAAGTCAGGCGATTACTTGGTCGGAGAATTTATAAGTGTCCCTTTAATTGAGGATGGGAAGATTGTTGGCGAGCTTGGAATAGCCAGAGACGTGACAAGCCGCAAGACCTACGAAGATAACCTTCAAAGAATTACGACAACCCTTCACACGTTGGTTCAGGCGATTCCAGACATTGTTTATTTCAAGGATACTGAAAGGCGAAACCTGATCGTGAATAGTGCCTTCGAAAAACTCGTAAGCTTGAGAAAAGAGGAAATTATTGGAAAACGGGATGAAGAATTCTTTCCACACGATTTGGCTGCTCAATGCAGGAAGAGCGATGAAGAGGTGCTCAGCAAGGGCGTTGCAATTCGAGTGGAAGAACACACGACAGACGAAAAAGGCAATAAAAAGTTCTTCGACACTATTAAGGTTCCAATCTGCGACAAAAACGGAAACATTACAGGCTTAATTGGCGTAAGCAGAGACATAACAGAGCGCAAACTTATTGAAGAAAAGCTAACAGAAAGAGAAGAGCTCTTCCGATCGATCGTTGAAAACTCACACGACGGCATAGCAATAATAAATGACAATTACAGGATCACTTATGCCAATGACGAACTGTCAAAAATCCTCGGATACCCAAAAGAAGAGATAATTGAACAAGATTTTAGAAAATTCCTAACAGAAGAATACAGAGCACAATTCACGAACGAAAAGCTATGCGCCCAGGCGAATCAGCAAAAAAATCAGGAGAAGGTTCTTTCAGAATACAGGCTAAAAATAACTAGAAAGGATGGCGCAGAAAGGAAAATTGAGGTTAGAGCCGTCACAATAAGAGATGCCAAAAACAAGATACGCACAATAGCCCAAGTACTAGATATAACAGACCGCATAAAGCTGGAAGAGGAGAGGAAACTTTTCGAAAAGAGGCTTTCAGAGCTAAACATTCACGTCAAAAAGTTTAGTGATGCAAAATCAATCAAGGAAATTTATCGACTGACTTTAGACGCTATGGAGAAAATCCTCGGTTTCGAATACGCCTCAATCCTCATGGTAGAGGAAAACTTTCTGAAAATGGTTGCCCACACAGGGTACTCAAAAGTCTTCTTTCTTAAACTTCCCCTCGACGGAGAAAAGGGTGTAACCGTTAAAGCAGCTAAAACTGGAAAATCAATAATCGTTCCAAACGTTAGAAAAGAGAAAGCCTACGTTAGGGGCGGCGAAGAAATTGCATCAGAACTTGCAACACCCATGAAAATGGGAAATAAAGTTTTAGGCGTATTGAACGTTGAGAGCAAGGAGATAGACGCCTTCAAAGAGGAGGACAAGAAACTTCTCGAAATATTAGCTTCAAACGTAGCTATAGCAATAAGTAACCTTAGGAGAAGGGAGAAGCTTTCGGCGCTCAATGCTTATGCGCACGCATTAAACACCGCAAAAAATGTGGAAGGCGTGTGCACAAAAACTCTAGATGCAATGCAGAAGATTCTCGGATTTAAAAATGTTGATTTCCTCCTCGTCGTTGGCAAAAAGCTCAAGCTGCTTAAAACAAGGGGATTAAGCTTCACGCCTAAACTTGCACTTCCATTAGATGGAGATAAAGGCGTAACCGTTATTGCGGCAAAAACTGGTAAAACCATTTACGTCCCAGATGTTAGAAGAGAGAAAGCCTACGTTAATGCCGGAATAAATGGAATAATGTCTGAACTTGCAGTGCCGATAAAAATTGGAAAACGTGTTTTAGGCGTGTTAAACGTTGAAAGCGAAAAGTTAGCAGCCTTCGACGAGGAGGATAAGCGTCTCCTTGAAATTTTAGCTTCCCACGTTGCAATAGCATTAAGCAATATAGAGAGAAGAGAAAGCCTTGAAAATCTTTCGGAAAAGCTTGAAAACTTGATGATAAGCTCCACAAAAATAATGACAATAAAGGATTCCCGTAAAAGGCTTAAGGAAATAGCAAAGGCGATACAACGCTTCGGCTGGAGAAGAGTGGTTATCGGACGGGTAGACGAAAACCTTGAACGGAGAGAGCTCATCACAGTAGGCCTAACAAAAGAGGAGATTAAACTCCTCAAAGAGAGAAGGGCTCCGGGACACGTTTGGAAGGAACGCTTAGGCCAAAAGTTCGAGAAATACAAGATTGGCGAGTTCTTCTACATACCTTGGAGGGACCCGTGGATTAGGGAGCACTTCTTCCATATTCCACCAGAAATCCCGTTAAATGAGGCGGAAAAACACATAACGACCGCCGTTCCAAGTCGCCTGTCTGAAGAGAACATGGTGGACTGGCATCCACAAGACATGCTTTATGCTCCGTTGCGTACACCAGAAGGAAGAATCGTCGGCATTTTAAGCATGGACGACCCCGTTGACGGAAAAAAACCAACAAAGGATTCCCTCATGCCGCTAGAGCTTTTCCTCCATCAAGCAGCAATAACCATTGAGAACGCTGAGCTTATGGAAAGCCTTGAAAAAGCTAGGAGAGAGCTCCAAGTTTACGCCGACCAGCTTGAGCAGAGGGTAGAGGAGCGAACAAGAGAACTACGGGAAATGCAGGATAGGCTGCTCAAAGCTCAAAGGCTAGCCGTGATAGGCGAGTTGGCAGGAATGATTGGACATGACCTCCGTAATCCATTAACAAGCATAGCCGGCGCAACATACTACCTCAAAAGAAGGCTAAACCAGACCATAGATGGAAAGGTTATGGAAATGCTTAACCTCATAGAAAAGAACATTGACTATTCCAACAAAATAATAAACGATCTTCTCGACTATTCTAGGGAGATTAAGCTTGACATAACCGAAACAAATCCAAAGGCGCTGATAGAGGAGGCACTGGCCTCTATTGAAATTCCAAGCAACATCCAAGTTGTGAAAATTGTCCACAAAGCACCTAGAATAAGAGCTGACTCTGAGAAGATAAAGCGTGTCCTTATAAACCTAATAAGAAATGCCATTGACGCCATGCCAAAAGGTGGAACCCTAACAATAAGGTGCAGGAAGAGAGGCGCTAACGTTGAATTTGTTGTCGCGGACACGGGGGTTGGCATGTCAAAGGAAACCATGAAGAAGCTTTGGACTCCGCTGTTTACGACTAAGGCTAAGGGTATGGGTTTCGGCTTGTCGATTTGTAAACGTTTTATTGAAGCCCACGGAGGCACCATAACAGTTGAAAGCGCCTTAGGTAGGGGCTCATCCTTCACGGTAAACTTTCCAATAGAACCCAAAATAAAAGAAGAAGGAGGTGAAAAAATATGGTTGAAAACGCAAGAATCCTCGTTGTTGACGACGACGAAAACATAAGAAAAGTCCTAACAACCATACTAGAGGAGGAGGGCTACATCGTTGACGAAGCTGAAAATGCAAAGAAAGCCATAGAAAAGACTAGGCGGAAGGTCTACAACCTAGCCCTAATAGACATTCGTTTGCCAGACATGGAAGGCATAGAACTCTTAACGAAGATGAAGGACACAGTGCCAAAGATGCGAAAAATAATAATAACTGGCTATCCAACGTTACAAAACGCCATAGAAGCCGTAAACCGCGGTGCAGACGCCTACATACTGAAGCCATTTGACATGGAAAAGGTCTTAGCAACAATCAAGGAGCATCTCAGAAGGTATGAGGAGGAGAAGCATTACAGTCAAGATAAGGTTGCAGAGTACATTGAGACACGAGTGAAGGAGTTGGAGGCCGAGAAAGCAATCCAGAACCGCCCGTAAATGTGTTTAGGGTATTCCAAGTTTCTCATTCTTACCCTTTTGAAAAGTTTTTATTTAAATTTATTTTTGTGCATAAATTTCCAGCTGTACCTAACTTCAAAACCCAAATTTTTAAGAAGAGCAACAGAAGGCTTATTATTCTCTGCCGTGTGAAGCGCCACGGAGTCCATCCCCTTCTCGTAGAGAAAATTCATGGCACGTCGTGTTAGTGCCGAAGCCAAATTCCGCCCCCTATATTCTGGAAGCGTCACAGCTGGTCCAAGATAGCCCCTCTTTGCTTTGAAATAGTTGTTATATTTTGTGTCAGGCCTGGAGGCCACCGCAGAAACAATTTTGCCATCTATTTCGGCTACGTGAACCCAGCTCTCGTCGAAAGGTGGATGTTCAGCTTTCCATTCGGCTATGAAGCCCTCCCTAAGCCTTTCCCAGCCATACCCAATGTTTACCGTTTCGACGAGGACTTTCTCCTCACTGAGTTTTAGGCTTCGTATAATCG
>JAWCQV010000028.1:0-7884 GCA_038869575.1 Bathyarchaeia archaeon
AATTCTTTCGCCTTTTCAGTAGCCTCCTTAGGAGTGCTTGGATGACACCATGAAGAGAACTCGCGAATATTCGCCATCTCGAACAAATATGGATTTAAGCCAGCCTCAGAAACCGTCCGTCGAAATGTGACTTCGTGCATGCGGGGTGAACAAGCAGCCACAACAACACGGTTAAGCTTATACTCCTTTATGCCTTTCCGAATCTCTTCTTGTCCAGGGTCTGCACATGTGTAACGATTATCTTTTACATAGACCACGTCTGGCAAGGTTTTTGCAAACTCTACAAGCTCCTTTATGTCTATGACTCCGGCGATGTTTAAACCGCAGTGGCATATGAAGACGCCTATGCGAAGCTCTTCAGGCTTGCTTTCAGCTTGTTTTCCCTTTTCTGCCATTTCACGGAACCCTCCAACCCAACCGTTTCTCAACGGATTCCAAAGCCTTATGAGAACCCTTAGCCTTCAACTCCTTAGTAATTTCAAGAGGGGAAGCCAAACGCTCTAATGCTTTGTTCCAAGCCCCAGAGCGAACAGGAGTATGCATTATTTTAGTTCTCTTAAGCTCCAAGGCTTCGGCTGCTGGACAAACAACTTTGCAGGCTCCGCAATAAACGCAGAAAGCCTCATTGACGTAAACCTTCTTATCCGATTCAGACAATAAAAGCGCTCCAGTTATTGGGCAAACGTCAAGGCAGTCTTTACAACCCTCCGGACATTTCTGTTGATTTATGTGTATCCTTCCATAGAAACTTTTGCGAACGTGAAGCACACCTTCTGGGCATTTAAACTCGCATATTCTGCAGCATGGACATAAATCCTTCTTGATTTCAACATTAACCCTCAAGTCCCTCCGTTCTTTCTTTGTTAAAGAGCCTAAATCTTCAACAACCTTTCCATCCGTAGTAAGCCACGTCACCTTAATCAGGTTTAGGGGACAAGCCTTCTCACATTCGATACAGTTGACTGGGCATTTGCTTGCATCCACCTGAATATCACGAGCGAGCTGCGGGAAACTTTCCTTCTCAACAACGTTCAAAACATGCTCTCCATTTACCGTTACCTTTATTGCTCCATATGGGCATAATATGTCGCATATTCCACAGAAGTTGCATTTCTCAAGGGCTATGTCTACATGTGCACGTTGCGCTTTCCCATCGGTTGTTTTTGGCTGTTTTTCAAGCTTTATAGCTTCTTTCGGACATGCTAAAGTGCAAATTTCACACCCAACGCATAATCTTCTGTCCAGGGTCAACTTGTAATTTTTCACATGCAAGATCCATTCAAGAGTTAGGACTCCCGCGGTTTCCCTCTTCAAAGTTTTAAGGGGCATCCGTTAACCACCAAGTCCCAGTTTTCGATCGTGAACATGTAGGATTATAGCTCTAACCTTCCGCTTTCATATATAGTTTAGGTTATACTGCCACTAAATTTGATGATGATTGGACTTTTTGCATGTGGCCACATAACATTTTAAGCTGTCATTACCGTTTGAAATTTCAATTACGTTTAAACCAAGCTTAAGTAATAAGCTCTTAAAAACTTTTAAAGAAAACTTCTTCTTTAACCCAGTAACAACAATGTAGGCATTTTCCTCCGCTACTCTGCAGATCTCTGCTAAAGTTCTATGGGGATCAGGCATGTTTTGAAGTAAAGTTACAGCAAAAACATGGCTGAAAACGTCATCCTTAAACGGTGGGTAATCGGCATCAGCCAAGACCAAACCCACATTGCCAAAGGCTTTAGCTCGCCTTTTAGCTTCCGCAAGGATGTTCTTTGAAATGTCAAGCCCGATCACTATGTCGGCTTTTTTAGCGACATATTCAAAAAGTAAACCTGTTCCGCATCCGCAGTCTAAAATCAAGCTGTGATCGTCGATTTTTAAACTTTTTAAGGCATTTTCGATTTTTGCTCTTTGCTCTTCAGCATATTGTTCGTCATAGCTTTTGGCTGTTAGATTGTAAAGGCGCATGCTGCCACGTTTCAGCTTCCACTCGCTCATGGTCTTCAGAAGTTTTATCTAGCATAAGGGATTCTAAAATTATTTGGTTGAAAACTTGTCCTCTTCAAAGCATCTTATGGTTCTCGTGAGCCCCAACGCTGTTGAAGCTGGAGAAATGGTCAAGGAGGCATTATTTCAGAGGAAAAACCTCATTTTGGTTGGCAATTGTTGGGTTCATTATATTGGCAGAGCTAGGTCGGAGCTTGAACCTGGCGAACGCATACTAATCATCAAGGAGGACGGCTCATTACTTGTGCACCGCTCTGTTGGATATGAACCAGTAAACTGGCAGCCACCAGGTTGCATATTTCACACACAAGTTAAAGATGGAATATTGGAGATTAACGCCGTGAGGCAAAAACCACCAGAGTCCGTTAGAGTTTTCTTTGACAAAATCCATTTGGTTTCGGCTATGACGCTTGCAGATTCTGGAGAATTTTCACTTTATGCCAGCGAAGAGGATATGCATAAAGCCATTCTTTTGGAGCCTTCCCTTTTGGAAGAGGGCTTTAAACCCATAAGCTATGAAAAGAAGGTTGAGCCCGGATTCGTGGACGTTTACGGAATTGACAGGGATGGACGATTCGTTGTTGTTGAGGTTAAACGTAAAACGGCTGGCAAAGAGGCTGTTTTCCAGCTGGCTAAGTACATAGAGGCTGTTAAGGGCAGAACAAATCGTGAGGTGCGCGGCATACTAGTAGCGCCAAACATAGCCAAAGACGTGCAGAGGCTTCTTGAAACCCTCGGATTGGAGTTTAAGGCTTTAAACCCTAAAAAATGTGCAGAAATTATAAAGAGAGCTGAAACAAAAAGGCTTGAAGCTTTCTTCGTGGAGGAACAGCACACATGATTAGGCGGATAGTGCCTTTAGCCTTTGACAGTTTTGGTGTTCGCTCCATGGCGACTTTTGTGGAAACCGACGACTTAAAAATCTTAATAGACCCAGGTGTTTCCTTGGCGCCTTTACGCTATGGCTTGGAGCCGCATCCGCTTGAATGGCAGAGGCTGGACGAAACATGGAACGTTATAAAAAAGTATGCAGAAGAATCGGAAGTGCTTATTGTAACGCATTATCATTATGACCACCACGACCCAGACTACCCAGAGCTTTACGGTGGAAAAACGGTCTTCATGAAGCATCCAACAGAAAATATAAACAGAAGCCAAAAAGACAGAGCTGCCTACTTCCTAGCAGCAATCAAAGACTTGCCGAAGAGGCTCGAGATCGCAGATGGCAAAAGCTTCAAGTTCGGTGAAACCACGGTAACCTTTTCAAAGGCTGTTTGCCACGGAACAAATCCTAGGCTCGGTTACGTAACAGAAACGTGCATAAAAAGTGATGGTGAAAAATTCCTCCACACATCAGATGTTGAAGGGCCGTCGCTTGAAGATCAAATAGCCTTCATTCTAAACGAGAAGCCAGACATACTCTTCGTTGATGGACCGATGACGTACATGCTGGGTTACCGCTATTCTTTCAAAAGCCTTGAAATATCCAACAGCAACCTCGTAAAAGCCATAAAGGAGACAAGTGTCCACACAATCGTTTTAGACCACCATTTCCTACGCGACTTAAACTACAAAATGCGAATAAAACCGGTCTACGAGGAAGCCAAAAAACGCGGCGTTAAGGTTTTTACGGCAGCAGAGTTTTCGGGGAGAAAAATAGAAATGCTTGAAGCCTTGAGGAAAGAGCTTTACTCGAAACATGGTGTGGAAGGCTTTGAAGTTAAGAAGAAGCCATTAAGAGAGGAATAACAAAAGCCTAAATAGTTTGCTAAACAGTTTGCTTTTGGCGTTTGCTATGAATCTTTGGCGGGATATCCCTTGTGGAGAAAAACCACCGGAAATCCTAAACATGATCATTGAGGTGGTCAGCGGTTCAAGGGACAAGTACGAATACAACATTAAATGGGAAACTTTTGTTCTAGACCGCATAATACCATCATCAGTGGTTTTTCCAGTCGAATATGGTTTCGTGCCCCAAACATGGTTTGACGACGAAGACCCATTAGACATAATGGCGCTAAGCTACGAGCCCCTTGAGGTGGGATGCTTAGTAAAGGTTCGAGTCATAGGCGCCCTAATCATCGAAGACGAGAAGGGGGAAGACCCAAAAATCTTGTCGGTTCTAGTTGACGACGCTAGGTTCGACGGATACAAGGACATAGGCGATATTCACCCCCATAAGCTTAAAGAAATTCAAGAGTTTTTTGAAACCTACAAACGCCTTGAGCCTCACAAGTGGGTTAGGTTTAAGGAGTGGAAAAACGCTAAAGAAGCTAAGGGAATAGTTGAATACGCCATAAAAAAGTTCAGAGAATTAAAAACACTTAAAATTTTGTAGCCTTCTTATCCATTAAAGCTGTAGTCTCTCCAAAAGGAATGCTCGTCATCTGGTATTGCCTTATAAAGTTGCCATATAAGCTGACTGTTTTAGTCCATCAAAGACTAGTCTTAACGCGTTCTATGGTGTAAGCCGGGTAAGGGATAATCATTTTTTAAATGTCTCGCCACTATCCTTTCTTAGCTCTCCGTCTTAATAATGGAATGCCTATTGTGGCGATTATTGCCGTTACAAGAATAACTAAAACCACTATGTTGATGTAGATTTTATAAAGCTCTAAATTATATGTCATAGACAGCTCTTTAAAAATTGGGTTGGCTTCAGAATACTGCAAAGGCAACGTTGCAAGTACGGCGGCTGCCAAACCCCTTGTTAGGATTACACTCATTATTTGGCGTTCTTCAGCAAGTTCGCTGCAGCCGGCTGTTGCCATTCGCACCGCTCCAAATCTGGCCAGCAACAATATTATGGAGAGAATTATTCCGTTAAGAGCTATTCTCATGTCGCCTATCGTTGATATCAAGCCTATGTAAACAAAGAAGAAAGTTCTTAGCAGAAAAGCCACTTCAGACTCAAACCTTTTTAACCCAGCATCAACAACAGTTTCAGCCGGTCTCTTCAATCGAAACATTCTGTAAATTTCCTTTTCATTTCCCAGTACTATGCCGAAGAGGAGGCAGCACAGTGCTCCACTCCCGCCCAAGGTTTCTGAAACAGCATAGACCAGGAGCACAATGGCTAATGTGAGAATGTAGGCATATGTTGCCTTTACAATTCTTTTTAATACGCTTAGCCATAAAAGTCCGAAAATTATGCCAAGCACTATTCCTATCGAGAATTTGCTTGCAATTGCCTGCCCAATGGCTATGGGTTCAACAGCGCCTCCAAGGGCTATTTCAATTATTGTGAGGGAGAAAACTATGCATAAGATGTCTGTGATGGCGGATTCGAGGCTTAGTATTGTTGAACATTTTTCGCTTACTCCTATTCTTGAGGCAAGCGAAATCACAACTATGCTGCAGCTCCCTCCCAAAATCGTTCCCAGCAACATCGAGTATGTTATGGGCTTGTCGGGCATCAGCAGCACAGCCGCATACAATGTTGTGGCTGCAACACTTAAGCCAAAACCTACAACAGCCAAAACTGTGGCTCTCGGGCTTTCAGTGAAAACACGATAAATATTCATGGCCATTCCACCATCAAATAATATAAACACTAGGGCGGGGGCGGCGAAGTATGGAGCCAAGGGCGTTAAAAATTCAGAGTCCACCAATTTGGCTGTTGGTCCGACTAGGATACCTAAAATTATTAGGAAAAGCATATCTGGAAAGCCTGTTCTTTCAAAGAAGTAATTGCCCAAAAAACCAATCACAATTATTGAACCAGCCAAAGCCAATGCGAGCGTTACTGGATCAAGCATTTTAAGGCACTCTCCTTAATTGTTCCTTTTAGGCTTTAAAGATTTTATTTAAATGCGGTTTATGCGTGAAATGTGCGAACTTTTGTTGATCGAAAAATAAATGTATGCGCATGTAAAGTTTAAGATGGCTGAGTTCAGCGTGATTGAAATCGCATTGTATGTTATACTACTAGCCTTTTCGCTGCTAGTTTTAGCCATAGCCAGCCAGTTCACAATAAAATCCATCGAGCAGCTAATTGAGCTTACACACTTAAGCGAGGCATCTGTGGGTTTTGCAATAATGTCCGTCATGACGAGCCTACCAGAAATTTTTGTTGCCGCATCGTCTGTTCTGCATGGAAAGCCAGGATTCTCTGTTGGCGACATTTTAGGCTCGAACGTTTTCAACATAGGATTTATAGTCGGGCTTTTAGCGGTTATGGGCTATTTCAGAAAGTTTTCATCAGAGCTTTTAATGGAGCTTGTAGACATTTTATTCCTATCCTCAATAATTCCCTTAGTTCTCATTGTCTATGGTAAAGCTTCCATCATTGTTGGTTTGGCGCTATTAGGCATATTCGCTTTCAGCATTCGTGAGATGACGAAAAAAAGGAGAAAGCCCATCCTGCCTAACGAGTTGGAAATAAGTCCTAAGAAGGTTAGCGCAAAAATTGTGCTTTTAAAGTTGGTTGTTGGAATAGCCATAGTCATCGCAATGGCTGAGCTTATTATAACATCCGCATCAAAAATATCTGAAATATTCGGAGTGGCCCCTATACTTATAGGAGCAAAAATCATCGCAATTGGTACATCAATGCCTGAACTCTCCCTCGACTTAACAGCAGTTCGGAGGGGTCGGGTTCACCTTGCCCTAGGGGATTTGATAGGCTCAAATCTGACTAACATAACTCTTATACTTGGAATAGTTCTTTTAACCTCCCCTTCTATGGCTATAAACTTCTCAGTATTCGCTCAAATAGTCCCGTTTGTCCTGATTACGACGCTTATTCTTTGGCGCTACCTAACGAAAGGCGGTGTTTCACAACTCGGTGGACTAGTATTAATATTCACATATGTGATCTTCCAGGCGATAATAACCCCTTAAGACGCCCACAAAATTTTATCCATTTTTAAATGCGTTAAATATCCAGCTGCACCATAGAATGGAAAGACGATGATTTCAATAAAGTTTCCAATTTGTATAGGAAATTTCACGAAGGCGAAAAAGCCGACAACAAAGAGGAAAGTGCAGTAAACTATTAAAGATTTGAAGTTATGGTAGGTTTCTGTGGTTTTCCAGTTTAGGTGTATACCTGAAAAGAGAATCCAGACAAATAGTGGCGCAAATAAAAGTATGGTATAGCGTTTGTACCATGAAAGGTCTTTTCCATAATTGTTTTTGGCTTTTCTCCTATAGATGGAGGGCAGGTCTGGGAGGAAATTGCTGTAAAAGAAAACAGCCAATCCCCAGAGCATCGTATCTAAGGCATTTTCGCCGAAAAAGTATAACTCTAGGAGAACGTAGAGGAGGCTTGCCGGCAGGATTACCCACTTGAAAACTTTTATGGATGATTGGACATGCTCCCTTGTTTCCTCTTTCATGCGCCAAACTGGAAGCTTCGATTTGACTTTTCGGTTTATGCTCTTAAACGAGTTGAGTACAAAGTTGAAGAAGGCGTGATAAAGTGTTGCTAAAAACCTCTTTATCCTCGACATGGTTTTAACCGGTCAGCTTTTAAACTTTTCCAGGAAATCCGTTATTCGCTTTTGGAAAAGCGCATCCTTCAAAAGTTCACTTCGCATAATCCACTGGCGAATGGGAATCTTGAAGCGGCTTGCAATAAACTGTAAAGCTTCATCCAATGCTTTGAAAGTGTAGGGTTTCTGGCGCATGGCGTTTCTAACATTTTCACGAACCTGCCATACACCAACCGGCATTATATAGCCAGGATGGGCCTCCCGAAGCACTATAACTTTTGCTTGGCGCTGTTCCTTTACGAGTTGTTCGCAGACAGCCAAACGCGCCGCGTAATAGCATCCGCCAATATCGGCGTATGTGGTTCGCCCCTCATAGCCCTCCCAGTCAGAAAACATCACAACATTTCTTCCATGGGGGTTCCAAACAGTGCCGGGATACCAA
>JAWCQV010000029.1:0-3728 GCA_038869575.1 Bathyarchaeia archaeon
TGATATGGCGCCTAAAACCTACGCCCTAAACTGCCTAAGGGAATTGCAGACTTTAATGGTTTGCACGCGCCATCTTCCCCCCTTTTTTAGTCAACAAAAACCTGTGGAGGTTAAACCCAATGCGTAAACTCAATGAAAGACTGCGTCTCGCAAAAATAGTGTTAAATGAGCTTAAAAAGAGGCCTTTGGGCAGAACAGAGCTTGAAAAACGCACTGTACGGCAGTGTGGAACCCACAGCGCCTTCGAGGGAATATTCCGCTACCTGGTTCAAGGAGGCTACGTGGCTAAAAGCGAGCAGCGTCACCGGGCGCCTTACGTGATAACGGAGAAAGGCCAAAAACTTTTGGAGGGCTTATAATGAGCAGTATTTTGCAGCGTCTCGTTGAAGCCTTTGCGAAAAAACGTCAAAGCGGCTACGCCTCCGCGCAATCCACGACGATTTATGAAACGCCAACCGTAGCTCTGGCTGACGTCATTAAGCTTTATGAAAGAGAGCCGGCGTGCAAAGCAAGCGTAGATTTGCTTGCAGCGTCCACCGTAGGCATGGGCTTCTATACTACTGTTAATGAGAAGTATGAAAAGGCTGAAGAGGCTAAACGCCAAGTAGACCAGTTTAACGAAAAAGTGAACCTAGATACGCTACTGTGCGAAATGGCCAAAGTACTAATTGCGTGCGGAAACGATTTCTGGCTAAAAATAACTCCTGAAAGGCTAACCGATTTGCATAGGCTTCCAGTAGACGCTATAGAAAAAATCGAGCATGGCTTCTTGCAGGACGGCGCGATGAAGATTCCCTACAAAATTGAGGGTTACAAGCTTAGAATAGGCTACGGTGGAGAAACCCTAAACCCTGAGGCCTTAATCCACTGGCGTATAAACTGTTTAGGCGCTTCGGGATTCGGAACAGGCGTATTACAAGTTTTATTGCATTCGCTTACTTTTCAGTCGGATAGGCGTCCAGCTTACGCTTGGATGAAAGCTAAAATAGAACGCATAATGCCCAAGATCTTTGAAAAATATGCTGGCCCAGATGTTTTGGCTATTCTTGAAAGGGCGGATGGAGCTACAATTCAAAAATTTGAAAAAGCCATTAAAACCCGCTCAGAAGAAGGCACATGGCTTTTCTACAACGGAAAAGGCGATATAAAACCCTTAACCATAGACCCGAGAGCTAGATTCGAATATTATATAGATCATATAATAAACCAGTTCTATTTAGGCTGCGAAACGCCTTTACCTCGTTTATTTAGCACTCCTGGCTTCACAGAGGCAAGCGCCAAAGCCGCCTTGGAACTGCAAGAAATACTCATAAAACCCGTGCAACGCTACATCAAAAGGCAGGTGGAAGAGGCCCTTTTTAACCCAATCTTAGCTCAAGAGGGTTTTGACCCTTCAGAGGCCAGAGTCCGTCTTAACTGGGGTTCCCCTAAAACGCCGGAAATAAGCATAGCGGATATGTTGAAGGCTGCAGAACTCGGCCTAATCACCCGTGAAGAGTTTCGCAAAAACGCTGTTAAATGGGGCTGGGAACTTTGGGAGGGAAGGCAACCTGAAACCATCCTGGAGGAGGCAAAAACATGATGCTTGTTTTCCTTCTTCTCTCATCGAAACCGTTTGCGCTCTTCACAGGATGGCGGGAAAACCTTTCACATGGCTTTCACGTTCCTCCCTAATACCCACAAGCGTTTAGCATGTCGGAGATGAAGGGTGATGGTTAACTTGTTAAATATTGGTTTAGGCATTGCTGCCGCTTTAGTTTATGCTTTTCTAGGGTTTTCAGCGCAGGACAAGCCTTTTGATTGGCGGAAGTTTCTGCGGACAGTTGCTATAGCCACGTTTTCAGCGCTTGGCTTAGATTTAGCTGGCATGACTTTCGATGTTTACACGGCTTTAGTGGGGCCTACAGCTATCACTGTCTGGCTTCAGAAACTCGTGGATGCGGCTAAAAAGAAGGAGCCCTAACCTATGAGCGAAGTTCCTTATGGGCGTTACGAAGAAGCTTACCGTGCCATTCATAGCGCCTTATGCGGGCTTATGGCTCCGCCGCCTGGCAAGAAGATAACGCGGTTGGCATTTACGTGGAACCCAGACGGCACCCTATACACTTTGAAGGCCTACAATGGCGATGAGCTGTTGTTTACCCTTATGTTCACGTGGAATCCCGATGGAACGCTTAAGGAGGTGGCTCGAAGCTGACTGGCCCCCTTTAGGCCCAGCAGCCGAGAAACCAACATAATGGAGGAATGAATGGAAAATGGAGAAAATTGGAATAGGCGCATCTGTAAAATATCGAGTGATTAAGCGTCGGATCGATGAGGCTAAGCCCTACGCAGTGGATGAGACGGAGCATAACTGTTTCCTCATTGAAGGCATGAATGAAATGTGGAATTTAATCTTGGGGCTTGGCGGAACAGCCTACAACAGTTCAAACGCTAGAATCGGCATAGGCAACGGAACAACTGCTGAAAACGAAAGCCAAACAGGGTTGCAGGGCACAAGCAAGTTTTGGAAAGGCATGGCAAGCGGCTATCCTAAAGGCCCAGCGGACGCAGGCGACAAAAAAGCAGTTTTCAGAAGCGTGTTTGCCAATGGCGAGGCAGAGTTTGCATGGGAAGAGGTTACACTAGTAAACGCCACCGATGACTCTGGCAAAAACATGCTACGCATAGTGCAGAGTAAAGGAACAAAGCCAAGCGGCGAAGAATGGACAGCAGAAATCGAGTGCATGTTCCAGAACCCCGCGTAGGGCGAGTTTAAATGAAGCTTCCCTACTGGCTGCTTAGGCTTCTGCCTATGTGGGATTACATTTGCCCACGATGCCGTAGGGAAGTTAAGCCTAACAGCCACCAGTGCCCGTATTGTGGTGAACGTTTTCCTTTTCCACTTCGCGTTCCACCTAAATGCTTGAAACGCAAAGAAGACCTTGAACGCTATGTACACGAAAAGATTTTTCCAAAGATTAGCGATTGGCAAAGAGAATATTTAGCCCAATATTTCACCACGATTTTCCAGAGCGGTTTTGAAACTGGAGACTTTAGCGAATGGACAGCAACAGAACAACCAAACGGAATCGCAAGCGTCCAGTCCATTACGAAACATCATGGCAATTATGCCGCAAAATTTGAAACGACCAGCACAGCCGTAGGTTCTTATGCAGCCGCATACAAAAACATTGCCGCAACAAGTCTTGTGTATATGAGATTTTACCTATACCTCGATAACCTCCCTGGCGTAAACAATTCCAGACTGTTATATGGGCAACTCCATAACGTAGCAAACGGCTATATTCTCCTTTTCTACGTTAACAGAGGCAGCATTGGTAATCTTAGATGGGAACTGCGCCTTTGGACTGGCGGCACCCTTGTTAGCTATTACTCTGCAAATGAGAATATTCAAACGAACCAATGGTATTGTGTAGAAATGAAACTTAAAGTGCATGGAACCCAAGGCGAGATAGCGCTTTGGATAGACGGCGTTCAAAAGATAGCGCAAACGGGATTAGACACAGATGATAGGGGAAACGTAGATAGGGTTTACGTAACATGTTTCATTTCCACTACTGCTCAAGACGCTTTTAAAAGCTGTAAGATTGACTGTGTTGTTGTTGCCGACACATATACTGGTCCAGAGTTTAAGCAATGGAGCCAAACCCTTAACATCGTGCATATGTTGGAACGCCCCTTTCGCTCAATAAGGTTGATGCAAGCCCTTAAAGCTGCTTATGTTT
>JAWCQV010000029.1:3738-7538 GCA_038869575.1 Bathyarchaeia archaeon
CGAGAGGCCAACACGAATTATGAGCTTAACGCATACAGCAGAAGTAACGCATTTGTTTAGCAGGCCGAAACGAACCTTTAAACTCTCTCAAGCTTTGCAGATGCTTCATATGTGGGCAGTTACTTATCCCGCCTTAATTCTTAAGCAATGGTCTGGAACGCTTCAGATAAACCACACGTTTAAGCGTCCCTTTAGGCAAATGAAATTTGAGCATACGCTTCAAACAATCCATGCTTTCATGTTTAAACGCTTTTTCAAGTTGATACAAGCCTTAAGCCTCGTCCATGTCCTTCGTAGACCATATAGGCGATTAGGCTACACGCAGATGCTTCAGCCAACACATGTCTTCAGCAGACCTGTCCGCATAATAAGGCTTCCGGCAACGCTGCATTTAACCCATGTTTTTTCTAGGCCTCTCCGTTTGTTTAAGCTGTTTGGACAGTTGGGTCTAGTGCATGCGTATTATGCGGTTAAGCCCGGAGCTAAAGCTGCAAGGCTTATAATGCAGCTTGGACCTGTAGCCGTAGACCTCTCCACAGGCGATGTTATGCTTGTTTTTTAATGATTTTAGGGGTAATTTCTAGAAAGTTATTTTCCAATAGTTATTTTTAAATCGTAATTACTGAAAAATTCCTTTTTAATAAGGTGTTTATGAAAACTACGTTTAAATCGTGATTATTTTTCGTGAAAATTGTTTAAATAAGCCTTTTAACCAATTTAAAACGTGGATTAAGCTTTAAAAGAGGTCTAGAAGGCTTGGCGTCAGTAACCGTGGATGATGTCCGCGACGTGTTGGGCATAACCGCCGCAGACATTCCAGAGGCTAAAGTTGAAAAAATGATTAAAAGGGCTGAAGTGACTCTTGAGTTAGAGCTGGACAAGGAAATTGATTATCAAAGCTGCACAGAGACTGAAAAAGAGGCTATAACGGTTTTAGCGGCTATATACGCTATCTGCTATTTGACCGGCGGCTCTGCTGTGGGTTTAAGCTTCAGCGTAGGCGACAAAAATGTTTCTGTGCCGGGTAATGTTCCGCCATTAAACGTGCTTCAAGCTGAGTTGGAGCGAATTCTTGCGGGTTTAAAGGAGCCTTACGTGGGGAGAGCATAGCCATGGGAACAGTGCCAGAAGCCTATTACCAGTTTGTCATGGATTACGCGCCTTACCCTTATGTGGTTCCAGGTGTTGGGCCAGAGCCACAGGAAAGGGCTGTTTCGGCTGCAGCCTTTGCCATAGACTTCTTATGCGAGGCTTATAGCGCGGAACAGTTTAGTGATCGCAAAACCGCCATTTACAACAAAATTGTTAGCCTTGCCGACTTTATCCTAACGCAGCAGTGCCTAGACCCACAGAAAAAAGCTTACGGCGGTTTCAAGTCAGCTGAAAACAGCACATACTATTACAGTGTTGATGCTTGCCGTGTTATTCCTTCGCTTTTAACTGCATATGAAGTTACGAAGGATATGGATTATTTGGATGCTGCTAAACTTGCTGGAAACACTTTCCTTAAAACCATGCAGGATCAGCAGTCCTATGGCGGTTTCGCAAGAGCCCTAGACGTCACCAATGTTTGGCAACTGCAATTGGATGTTGAATGCCTTTATGGGCTGTTAGGCCTAAAAATGCTTGCTGAAAAATATGACGTGGTTAACGCAAGCCTATACGAGGATATGATGGGCAAGGCTGTTGGCTTTCTACGTGAAGGCTTTGAAGGGCTTTGGACTTACTTTGACCCTGCAGACAACAAATGGCACAGAGTTGGCTTAAACGAAAATGAGGTTTATGATGACCCTTTTGCCTATGCCTTAGTTGGACTTTACGAATATGAGGGCTGGAGCCTTTCATGTCAAAAAGTTTACAACTTTATCAACACCATCAGAGCTTCGGCTCAATATCCAGCCTATAATCCAGCTATCTGCTGGGCAGGCTACATAGACGTTGCTACTCGTTTTTCAGCCTGCGACTATTACGATGCAGTAACAAGCGGAATTCTATGGAAAATCCGCAAGCATCACGATAAGCCAAGTTTCGCCTACAGTAAGCTGATTATAGAAAAACATCAAACAGAGTTTATGTTCTGGGGTGTCAAACACACCGACTACAGTTATGTTGAAAACAAGCAGGCTATGGCTACGGTTTGCTGGTTGGCAAGGCTTTTCTTAAACTATGAGGAGCCTTTAACGCGGTTCACACAAGCGCTTAAGGCTCAAGGCGAAACTGTAACGCTTTATCCAATACGAGAAGCTGAAAAAGCCATAAGCTACGGTGAAGGCATAGACATCCAAGCCCTTGTCAGCCCAACACGCATAGACGAAGTGCTCCTTGAATCAGGCTATATTCTAGACGACTATGTTACGGTTTACACTTTTGCGCCTTTGAGGCAGCATGACAAGGTTCGCCGTAAAGGTGTTGACTATACGGTTTTAGGCGTTCAGGCTTTTGACTGGAAAGGAGAAACCGCCTATTTTAAAGCTAATTGTAGGAGGCTTGTAGGTGCATGAGCGAAGCGGAGAATCCTGTGGACACGGTTGTTAGACTTCTTAGCAAAAACATGTGGGTTGTAAAGGAAAATGGCGGTTTAGCCACCATCCATTTCAGTCGTGAATGGTGTGATCGTGAGCTTTTCAAAAATTACGACGGACAAGTAACTGTTGGTTTGGCTGAAAGCCTTGACACGAAAATCGAGATGAGCGGTAGGCTTCGCAGACGCTTAGGCGCTTTAAGGGTTAACGTTTGGAGCCAAGACATGCTTACACGCCAAAAGATGGTTGAAGAGGTAAACCGCATTGTAAGGCAGAACCGCAACAAGCCCAATGAAACGCTTTATTATTTCAGAGGGGTTGGACAGGCAACAGGAACGCATAAGGCTTACCATGCAGGCTCAGCCACAGAGCTTGCGCCACAGCAAGCAGGCTGGAATGAACTTTCGAACGTGGAATACGAAAAGATATGGTATAGCGATGACAACCGCTACAGCAAAAGCCACAACGTTAACGGCGAATACGCGCTTATGCTTTTCCGCTTCAAAATTGAAAGTCGAGAAAAGGCTGTCAAGAAAATTGTTTTAGCTTTTGAGGGATATGGCACTGCTCCAAGTGGCAATGGCGTAACAATAAAAGTTTGGAATCATGTGGCGAATGCTTGGCAAAACGCTCAAACTGGAACTGGCGGAACAGATGAAACAATAACAATCACATTAACTTCAAGCCTCACAGACTTCATTGACGATGATGGTTATGTTTGGCTTATGGCAAGAACAACTTATCCAAGCGATGGCTCTACACCAGCCATAATAAATTGTGACTTTTGTAGTTGCGCAGTCACGGTTAACGGCATAACATATTTGGACATTGTAGGTTTTCGGGATGCTGATCGTGTAGACGTTAAGCCCTTCATTTATCGGACGGAGTTCACGCTTAGGAGTTGGATGTTTGAGGATGTTGGAGGTGTTTTCTAAATTCACGGTCATGAAAAAGTCATGACAAAAAGGAGTGTGAGAAAAAGAAATGGTTGAACCGTATGGAGCGCATGAATGCCGCGTATACTACGTTGAAGAAGCTACCTATGGGCAAACGCCATCAAACCCCTCAATGCTGGGTGTTCCAGCGGAAAGCGTTGAACCAACATTAGACCCAAGTCTAATAAAAGTGCGTGGAGTGGGAAGCCTAGACCTACAAGCCGTCAAAAAAGGATTGCGAAACGTTAGCGTAAAAATCGTTTATCCATTGCCAAGCGAGGCGCCAATCAATTTTCTCCAAAACGCCAAAGCAGAGCTGAACAAGTCTTTAAGCGTTCAAGTG
>JAWCQV010000030.1:0-7450 GCA_038869575.1 Bathyarchaeia archaeon
AAACCCAGCACATGGTCTCCGTGCATATGCGTTATAAATACTTTCATTTTCTTGTTGAAGCTGGCTCCAGCTATTATCATCTGCCTCTGAACGCCTTCGCCACAGTCGAATAGCAGTTGTTCACCTTTACGCCTTATCAATACGGCTGGCAAACTCCTTTTTGGCGTCGGAACGCTTCCAGCTGTGCCCAAGAAAATAATTTTCAAGTTCATGGCACTTTCACTTTTTAGATATACTACCTTTCCTTGTTAGGCTTTGTGCTTAACCTTTTGAAGTTCTCAGCAAACTATTTATTATCAACAGTACAACTTTTATGTTGCATCAAATTCGAGACGCTTCAAAATTGATTAGCATAAGAAAAGCAAATCACGCCGATATTCAAATCCTTTCAGAAAAACTTTTGTCCGCTTTGGAGGACAAGAACAGCCAAGTTTATCGAGATAATGTTGCCAAATTTGGAATTCCAGAAGATTACGTCAAAAAAGCTTTCGCAAAAGAAACATTGGCGAAGGCGGCTGCCAATGAAAAAGCAACTTTTTATTTAGCTTTTAAGGACGAAGAAATAGTGGGTTTTGCCCAAACCATACAGCATGACGCGGATACAGCGGAGCTAGACCGAATCATAGTTTTTCCGCAACACGCCGGAAAAGGTATTGGGTCCATGTTGCTCGCTGAAGTCATTAAAGACCAGAAACAAAGAGGAACGAAAAGAATTCTTGTAAACGCTGGAAAAAAAGAAAATCACGCAAGGCGGTTTTATGAGAAAAATGGCTTCACACAAATAAAAGAAACGACCATCGACGCCCCATGGGGTAAAAAACTAGCGCTGGTCACGTATCAGCTTTGTCTAAAGCCTTAGGAAAACCGAGAAAACTCATGTTAATTCGCAAGCTTTAAAGGGCTATATGGAAAACTTTTAAGTGGATTTGGTTGTTCATGACAAAGGTGCTCATCGTTTTTGAGTCGCGTTTTGGCAACACCAAACGTGTGGCAGAAGCCATAATCGAGGGAATAAACGAAGTCGGTGGGTTGGAGGTTTCCCTCAAAGAACTGAAAGAAGTGGACCTTAAAGAAATTTCATTATGCGATGCAATATTGGTTGGTTCTCCAAACCATGTGGGCGGTCCAACAAGGGGCATTAAGGGCTTCATTGATAAGCTTGGCGAGCTGAAACTTGTTGGAAAGAAGTTTGCTGTTTTCGACACGTATATGGGAAGGGACTTTGAGAAAGCTGTAAAGAAGATGGAGAAACAAATAAGTGAAAAAGCTCCTGGTTTAAGGCGGATTGCAGCTGGCTTATCAATAAAAGTTCAAGGAATAAAAGGACCGATTGTGGAGGGTGAGCTGCCAAAATGCAAAGAGTTCGGAAAGAATATAGCCGTCCAGCTTAAAGTGAGAGGATAGAAAATGACTGGTTCTGTTGAAAGAAGCAAGGCTATGGTCTTTGTCGGCTTACTATGGATAATTCAGTCTGTTGGCAGGCTCTTCTTTGCAGCGGTTGGCACGCCTGAAGGAATGGGACGGTTTTTAGATAATCCAATTTCATATGAAACATCCGTCATACTCTTCGTGATGTTTCTGTTTCTGGGCATTTTAGGACTTGCCGCCACCTTCGGCTTATTGGCTGGACGAAAATGGGGCTTCTGGAGCACAATATCGGCTAGCGTTGCAACCATAGCATTCGACCTATGGGGATTAACGATACAATCCACAGCCGTCATCGGCTTAATTGTGCCAATAATATCCATTGGAATCCTTTACTTTAAAAAGCGCAATCCCGCCGCAGAAAAATGAAGAAGTTTTTATAAGCAATTTTAGACTTTCTCAAAAACTGCGATTTCACGGGTTAGGCTTCTATGCACATAGACCATGTGAGATTCCACATACCGATAGCCCAGCGTCTTGCCGATTTGGCTTATCCCAATGGTTTTGGGGGCTGCCATACAAATTCTTTTTCCAGCACTAAGCATGCCGTGAACAGCCTTTAAACAGTCTTCGATTATCTGCCTTGAAGTTCGCCTAAAGGTTGTTGCGCTCCGCCCATAAGGCGGGTCCGCAACCACAGCGTTCACAATTTTCACTGGAGGGTTTTTTGCGTCGGCGACTATAAGCCCTTCCGGTTCAATGCCAAAATATGCAAAGTTTCTCCGACTACCCTTTATCATGCGCTTTTGGATGTCCACGCCTAAGACGCGGCAACCTATTAGGGCTGCCTCTATTAGAATGCTTCCGGTTCCGCAGAAGGGGTCAAATACTAATTCGTCGGCTTTCGGCTTGGCTAAGTTCACCATACACCTTGCAAGTTTTGGCGGCATGGCGGATGGATGGAAGAAGGGCTTTTTCTTGGGGCGCCTATCCATGAAGGGTTTTGGCGGCAAATCCGCAAGCTTCAAGCCGAAAATAAGCTTGTCGTCCGTTAGTATTCCTGTGAAGGTTTTTTGAGGGTTTTGAAGGTTTACTTGCACATTTTCCGCTGCGTTTAGGATTATTTCGCCTAGTTTGCGCTCCAAAATCATTCCATTAACTTCTCTTGCATGGCTTTTTACATGCCTTATGCGGACAGCAAAACTTTCGCCGCTTTCTAGGAATTCGCCAATGTTGGTTGAGTGCAGAGCTTTAACAGCCTCGCTTATCTCAGCCTTGCAGGTGAAAATTTCATATCCGCAAAGCCTTGTTAGGGCTGCGCGCCTTTTTACGGCTTCGACACATTTTATGTCAGCTCCCATTCTCAAAACTTGGTCCAGTTTTTCTAAAACTTTGTAATTGTAGCCTTCGGCCTCAAGGATGGCTTTCAACTCTGCTGCGGGAAGTGTTTCATGCTCGCCGGAGAGGAGAAAGAAGAGCCTAGCCACTTTGAAGCTCCCGCAGAGTCTGGGCAAGAAGCGAAGCCAAGGAGACTTTGCTCACCGGGCTGGGAACGCTGTCGGTTCCGATAATTTCTTCTACTCCAGCTTCGCGGATGCGCTTTTCAGCATCGCCCACCAGAAGCGGGTGCACGCACGCAGCGTAAACTTTGGCTGCTCCAAGCTCTTTTAGGATGTTTGCAGCTGCAACTATCGTGCCGCCGGTGCTAATAATGTCGTCAAAAATTATGGCAGTTTTACCTTTAACGGCAAACTCCTTCTTCTCGACCGTCACACGCCCAGTGTAGCGGTCTCTCTGCTTTTCTAAATAGCCAAAGTCTCCGCCTAGAACTTTTGAGGCTTCTTCAGCTATCTCTATTGCGCCTTTGTCTGGAGCGAGCGCAAAAGCTTCTTTGAGGTCTCTCTGCCTAAAGTGTTCGGCTAAAAGCGGGATGGCTGAGATGCTTTTTGCTTTGAATGGAAACTTGTCTAAGACGTTTTTCTGGTGAACGTTAACTGTCAGTAGCATGTCGATGCCAGCTGCTTTGAGAATTTTTGCTATGGCTTCTATGCTTACAGCCTCGCCTTTTAGGAAGACTTTGTCTTGGCGGGCATAAGCCAAGTATGGAACAACAGCCACAACCCTTCTTGCATTGTTTCTTTTGGCAGCATCAGCAATTAACGCCAGCTGTATCAGGCGTGAGTCCTGCGGTGGGCTTGTCGTCTGCACTATTACAGCGGTTTCGCCTTCAATCGCTCCTTCAAGCCTCACATAGGATTCGCCATCTGGAAAGGCCTTGAAAAACACGGGGGTTGGCTCTATACCCAAAACGTTGGCTATTTTCTCACCTAGCTCTTTTGAGGCTGGTCCCGGAAGGATTTTCATTCAACCGCCGTTCTCTTAATGGGATGGGCCTTTCTTTTAGATTTTTCCAGTAGCCCTATACTCTTCTATGAGTTCTTTGGCTCTGTCCATGCGGATTTTGCGCTCTTCCACCATTTTCTCGGCAACCAAATCGATTAGCTCGCCTGTGGCGCCGGCAGCAATGGCAATGTTTCTTGCATGAAGTGACATGTGGCCGCGCTGAATGCCTTCGTGGGCTAATGCCCTTAATGCGCCTAGGTTTTGGGCTAGGCCAACGGCTGCTAAAACTTCGGCAAATTCATTAGCTGTTTTTACGCCTAGGATTTTTAGGCATATTTTTGCTATTGGATGGGTTCGTACAGCCCCGCCTATTAGGCCTACGGCCATGGGCAGTTCTATTGAGCCTACTAGGTCGCCGTTCTCGTTTTTCTCCCATGTTGAAAGTGTCGTGTATTGTCCGTTTCTGGCGGCGTAGGCGTGGGCTCCGGCTTCTATGGCGCGGTGGTCGTTGCATGTGGCGATTATGACGGCTATTATGCCGTTCATTATGCCCTTGTTGTGAGTGGCAGCCCTATATGGGTCGGCGGCTGCAAAAGCCCAAGCGTTAACTATGCCGTCTACGACTTCTTCTCCTCCAACAGCCTCTTTTGGCACGATGCACCATGCTCTTGCTAGGCGTTTAACAGCCAAGTTGGAGATTATCCGCAGATAAACGCGTCCGCCTGTTATTCGCTCTATTAGGGGGGCTACTGCTTCGCACATGGTGTTTACGGCGTTAGCGCCCATGGCGTCACGGCAGTCCACATGTAGCTCGGTAATAACCATTGGCCCCTGAACGGTGTGAATAACTTTTGCGTCTAGGTCTTTTGCTCCCCCGCCAACAGAAACCAGAATCGGGTCTTGGTCATTAGCCTTCTTTAAGATTTCATCTTTAGCCTGCAATATTCTGAGCCTAGCTGCGCTTGGGTCTTCTATGCCAACGGCTTGAACTTGTCCAATCATTATTGGTGGTGTGCTGCTTGTGTGGAAACCTCCGCCATCCCTAGCCATTTTAGCAGCATAACTGGCCGCAGCCACCACGGAAGGCTCCTCAATAGCCATCGGCACTAAATAATCCCGACCATTAATGAGGAAGTTTACGGCGATACCCAACGGCATTGGGATAGCGCCAACAACATTTTCTATCATTCGGTCAGCCAATTCTAAGGGCAAACCGCCAGTATTCTGCAATAAGGTGCATTCTTCATCGGTTAAGCCGGCAAACTCCTTAACAAAGGCTAGACGTTCCTTTGGGCTAAGTTTATAGAAACCTGAGAATAGAGACGACTTGCTCATGTCTTTTCCACCACTCCCTGTTTAAAGCAGACTAAATTAGAGCATTGTTCTGCTTTGCATTTAAACTTTGGCTAAAATAGGCTTTCCAATGTAACTTTTATATATCAGCTGGTGAGGTGTTTATAGTCGCAGTTCTTAATGGGTGCAAAGCCGCACAAAAACCTTTTATCGCCTTGGAAGCGCCACAGCTCTAACATTAAAGCGCTTTTGAATATGCTTGGCCAAAGTTTCGGCGTAACCGATTCGAAAATTATCAGTAACAACAAACTTTGGCCTTGAACGCCTGACATACTCCATCAAACCGTCAAAATCCGAATGGTCGCTTAAGGCTATAACATATTCTTTATCGGCGACCTCACGGCATGGAACATCAAACTCCCATCCGCTAACATAAACACGAAAACAACCGCGCCCCACGTGAGTTCTAGAACCCATATGATAAAAAGCCAAGCAAGGCTGGTTCCTTTCAAGAATTTCCTTTGCCTCCTTCTCTTCAAGCCGTAATAGGCGACCTATCCGCATTCCATGCTTCTCACAGATTTTGGAGATTTGAAAAACCCTTTGAGGCACGATAAATGGCGCTTTTATGTCGGCGTTGTGGAGAATCTGCATGACCTCTTGAAGCTTGCCGTGATATCCAAAAACGTAGACAACGCCGCGCTTAAGTCCCTCCCTCACAATAGAAACCAACAATTCTTTTACTTCACTGTTGAAGGGGCGCCTGCACGATGGACTACCATAGGTGGCTTCCATAACAAGCACATCAGCCTCTAAAACGGGTGTGGCTTCAATCCTAAAATCCCCTGTGTAAACAATCCTTACGCCTTCAGCATCTTCGACAAGAACCTGGCATGCGCCTAAAATGTGGTCTGCCTGGAAAAGAGTTATGCTTTCCTCGCCATAATGCAATGTTTTCCCATAATCGAAGGTTTCAACGTATCCGCCCATAAGAAATAAGGGGCTTTTCATAACGTCAATCAAGTCTTTTGTGGCTTTTGTCATGAGCACTTTCTCGCATGTTCTTAGGCTTTGCTGCAAGCCAATCATGTGATCTGCATGTGCATGGGTAACAATTCTCAAAGGTTTGGAATCATCAAAGGCGTCGCATGCAACACTCTTGCCGAGGATAACGGCGCCCCGATCGGTTATGCTAGCCTTACTGGACAATTGTGTGCACCAATTACTGGCTAAGCATATGCATGGGCAAAATCGCTTATTAAGGTGGCAATAAACTTCGTTCCGGTGATGAAGCTTTCAATTTTTAAGTTTTCGTTAGGCGCGTGAGTGTTAGACTCGGGATGACCGCATCCAACAGATATAATCGGATAGCCCAAAAGGTTTCGGAATAAATGCATGGGGCCGGAACCAGCACTCAGCGGGTAAATGACAGCCTTTTTCCCGTAAACCCTCTCGGCTGTTGTGGCTACCAAATTTACAAAGGGGTCGCTGACAGGGGTTTTAGTGGGCTCGGTTGAACCATGCTTTATCACTTCCAAATCCTTAAAACCATGCTTTTTAAGGTGGCGGACAAGCTTGTTGAAGATTTCGTCGGGCTTTTGGTTTGGGACAAGCCTAAAATCTAGTTTAGCCACGGCTTCGTGGGGCAACACCGTCTTGGATCCCTTTCCAGTATATCCGGCGAATAAGCCGTTTATTGTGCATGTGGGCTGGTAAAGCAGAGCCTTTAAAGCTTCAAAACCGCTAACACCCTTCAAAAATTGCTTTAAGCCAAGCTCCTCTTTTAGCTCCTTTTCCTCAAAAGGAATTTTTCTTAAACACTCAATTTCTTCGGCGGATGGCGGCACAACCTTCTCATAAAAGCCATCAATGAGGATTCTTTCGTCTTCGCCCTTCAAGGTGTTTAAAGCCCAAATCAAACGCCATGCAGGATTAGGTATCAATGGAGCATTTGCTGAATGTACATCCTTTTTGGCGGCTTTGGCTCTCAACTCTACTGATAAGACACCTTTCAATCCTAAATAGAGGTGGGGTCTGCCCCTACGATCTGTGCCACCAAACTCCCATATGGCAGCATCCGCCAAAAGAATCTGCTTATGCGCTCTAACAATCGGCTCAAGGTTTGGGCTTCCAATCTCTTCTTCCCCATCAACAAAAAATTTTATGTTAACAGGCACATCGCCAGCTGCTTCCAAAAAAGCTTGAACAGCTTTAAGCCTTGAGACAAAATTTCCCTTATTATCAGTTACGCCCCTTCCATAGATTTTACCGTCCACAATTTTTCCGCTAAAGGGTTCATAATCCCACCTTTCGAGGGGCTCGGGAGGCTGAACATCATAATGGTCATAGAAAAGGAGCGTCTTCTTCGATTTTTTAGACCTAACTTCGCCATAAACTACGGGGTTACCCCTCTCGCCCACCAAGACTTTTGTTAAAAGGCCAGCTTCTC
>JAWCQV010000031.1:0-7396 GCA_038869575.1 Bathyarchaeia archaeon
CCGAAATCTAGACGTTTCCGGTCTTTCATAAGCTTTTTAACACCTTTTTCCCGGAAAATCCGCCTAATTTCAGGAGAAACCATGTATAAGCCAGTGTTAGCTAGGTTTGACGGTGCCTCCTTTGGCGTGGGTTTTTCGACAAACTTTCGTATTCGCATGTCTTTATCGATATCTGCTATCCCGTAACCCTCAACGCTTTCAACCTCTCGAAGAGCTATAGTTATTACCGCCTCCTTCTCCCGGTGAAATCCAATTAGCTCCTTTAAATCGACATCAAATATGTTGTCGCCTTGCACCGCAAAAACTGGATCCCTCACATTATAATATTCTATGTTTATCCTCGCCGAGTCGGCGCTTCCCAAATCGTCTATGTTTGGCTGATATTTTATGTGCACGCGGGGCGTTATGCCATACCGGGATGAAAAGCCATAACCAGACTCAAAATAGTCGTGCAAATCCCTATAATTCGTGTAGCCCTTAACACCAAAAATGAAGTTTCTAATGCCTTGACGAGCAAGTGACAACAGCGAAAACTCTATTAGGGGTCTATTTAGCAAGCGGATGCACGCTTTGCTGGTTTCAGCTGTCAAGGGCAAAAGCCTTGTGGCTTTACCTCCTACCGGTATTATTACCCGCAACCTTCCTGGTTCATAGTTGTGACGCAAAAGCTTCACCAGCTTTACAATGCTTAAAGTGTTTGAGCGTATTAAACTTTCCAAGGGGGACGCGAATTTTATAACTGAAGTCAATTTATTTTAATGCAAAGGCTTGGACAAGGGCATGAATAAAATCGCCGGATTCGTACGTCTAATGCGTCCTATTAACTGTCTTATGATGGGTTTTGCGGTTATTGTTGGGGCTACCGTTGCAAATTCAAAGGCTTTAGTAGATTCGCTGAGCAGCCTTGTTTACGGGTTTTTTACTGGTTTCTTGCTAACGGCAGCAGCCATGGCCATAAATGACTACTATGATAGGGAGATAGACGCTATAAATGAGCCCTCCAGACCCATTCCAAGCGGCGTAATAAAACCTTGGGAAGCACTATCCTTCTCCCTCCTGCTTACGGCGCTGGGTTTAGGATCCGCCGTTCTTACTAGCTTAACTACTGCATCCTTCCTCTGTTTTTTAACGGCCCTAATTTTTTGGCTTATCTCACTAGCATATGCCACAGCTGGAAAACAGACCGGACTTCTAGGAAACTTTTTGGTCAGCGCCTGTGTTTCAGCCCCGTTTATTTACGGAAGCCTAGCGGTGACCAGCAATGTTCAACTGAACATTTTAATTTTTGCCTCCATGGTTTTCCTATCCAACACGGGAAGAGAAATAACAAAGGGAATTGTGGATATCGAAGGAGACAGAACGCGAAACATCAAGACTTTAGCCGTACGCTATGGACCGCGAAAAGCCGCAATAACAGCGACAACTTTTTATCTGATGGCGGTGGCGCTAACACCACTCCCGCCAATATTAAATCTCGTTGCTTTTTGGTTCATTCCATTGGTGACCATAACAGACGTGGGGCTGTTGGCATCTTCAATAATGCTTTTAATGGATTATTCAAAGGTAAAGGCACGGAAAGTGAAAAACCAAGTTTTATTTTGGTTTTTTATAGGGCTAATAGCCTTTGTCGTTGGAAGTTTTCAATAAATATATGTTACTATGCTTTATTGTCCTAAAGGTTGGAATTAATAAGTAGTTCATGTGTTATTTAGACGTGACGAACAGTGTGATGTGCTTCTAAATTGAACGGTGAAGCTGAAGATAAACTTGAATATGCTCTCCGCGGGAAAGCATGGAAAGTTTACTGGCTTCTGTTAAAGAACGGCCATCCGATGAGTGTGCGGGAAGTTCAAAGGGCTTTGCACCTAAGTAGTCCAAGTGTTGCACAGCATCATCTGGAACAACTGTGCGAGGTTGGGTTAGTTAAAAAACAGGAAGTGGGCGGTCATTATTATTTGGTCAGTGAGGTAAAAATTGGTGTGCTTCGCCACTTTGTTAAATTGGGTAAACTTCTATTTCCAAGATACTTGTTTTATGCGGTTTTCTCCACAACCTTTTATGCAATTTACCTTATACTCGCTATGCCTAATTTTACACGAGAAGGCCTATCCTTAATATTTTTTGGGGCTATTGTCACGGCGATATTTTGGTACGAAACTATAAGGGTTTGGTCTTTGAAGCCGTTCTAACCGCTAGACGATTTGTACCAAAAATTAGGATAAAATAAAGGGAATGGACAGTTTAAAATGGTGAAATGAGCTGTTAAGAGAAGTTAAAAGGCGGGCAGTGACTTACGGTTTAGCGGCGTTTCTAATAGCCCTAATGCTAGGAGTATTGTGCTACAACCTTGGAGTACAGCTAGGAAACCAGCCCTCTCCACAACCACACCCCCAACCAACGCCTCAGCCTTTGCCGCAATCTCTAAAAACCTTCTCCTCATACCAAGAGCTTTTAAATTTCATAATAAAAAACGTAAAAGTTGGAGTTTACCCTTTCTATGGGCCAGCAGACCTTAGAATATTGGAAGCGTTAGGTCCAACACCTGTTTACAAGGACGTCGAATATTCAACCACGAATGTGCAGGTGGTCGGTGTTGACGAAGCAGATATTGTTAAAACCGATGGCGAATACATTTATACGATAGTCAATAACGGCGTCTATATTTTAAAGGCTTACCCACCAGAAGTGGCCACTTTAATTTCAAGGATATCGTTTGATAACAATACATACCCAGCTGGATTATTTATAAGTTCAGATGGCAGTAGGCTGGCGGTTTTAGGAAGCAAATATAGTTCTCCTCCTTGCGCATATAATTATCGGTACTATATTATTGACGGCAAAACTTTCGTATATGTCTATGACACTTCGGACAAAGCAAACCCCATCCTTATAAGAGAATTCGCAATTACCGGTAGCTATTTCAACTCAAGAATGATTGGCGACTACGTATATGCCGTTATTAGTCAACCAGTTTATGTAATCTATGACAAGGTTATTCTCCCACAAATCTATTTGAAAGATGAAACCAAAGAAATTGAAGCCACAAAAATATACTACTCAAACGTTTCCGAGGATTACTACACCTTTACAACTGTTATTGCCTTAAACATGCTGAACGAGGATGAAGAACCGTATACTTTAACCATAATGATGGGGGGAACAAGCAACCTATACGTCTCATTAAACAACATTTACATAACATTCCACAGCTTCGATGAGCAAACAACCATTTATCGAATAAGGATAGAAAACAGAACCATGAATTGGGAAGCAACAGGCTCAGTGCCAGGATATGAAATTAACCAGTTTTCCATGGACGAGTACAATAACTACTTCCGAATCGCAACCATGAAGTGGGTTGATGGAACAATTCAAAATAACTTGTACATACTGGACATAAACCTGACAATTGTTGGAAACATAACAAATATCGCCCTAGGCGAAACTTTAGATTCTGCAAGGTTTATTGGAACCCGTTGCTATCTTACAACATCGGTTCGGCGGATAGATCCATTCTTTGTCATAGACGTCGCAAACCCATATGAGCCGAAGATTTTGGGTAGTCTAAAAATTCCAGGCTTTACAAGATATTTGCATCCGTATGACGAAACACGACTAATAGGCATCGGCAGGGATGAAAATAACAAAGTACAAATATTGCTGTTTGACGTCAACAATGTCAGCAATCCAATAGCAGTCGGTAACTTTACAGCTCCAGGGGAGTATTCAGACACGCAAATTCTTTCGGAGCATAAAGCGTTTCTCTTCGACAAAGCTAAAGAGTTGTTGGTCATTCCCTTGTCTATCTACGACCATTCGAAAAACTTCTGGCAGGGAGTTTACGTATTTAACACAACGAACGGCAGACTTCTGCTCGAAGGGGGTATTACGCATGTAGAAAGCGGTGCCACCAGTTGGGATTACGCCTACTGGGTTAAAAGAGCCTTATACATTGGAGATATGCTTTACACATTATCTGACAAGAAGCTAAAGATAAACTGGCTGGAAAACCTTTCGCCAAAAAGGGAAATAATCTTCCCTTAAGCTCCTACTCTTCTTTCTTTGGCTCCATGTGGACGGTGACAATTGTTTCTGTGAATCTCCGTTTTACTCCATTTTCAATTTTTGATGCGACCTTGTGGGCTTCCTCTATTGAAATTTTGCTTGTGAAACAGCAGTCTATGTTTATGTAGCGCTTCCCGCTCACAACATACGTGATTATTCTTTTCACTGTGAACATTTGTTGGAAGCTTTCAGCCGTTTTGTAGATTACTTGTCTAATTTCCCTTTCATTTACCGCTGGTCCCCGTTGGAGTTTAGTGTCGCATGGTTCAATGTGGACTGTTACATTTCCAATGTTGGCTAACTTTTCTACCAGTCTGTTTTCTATTTTCTCTGCAAGTTCATGAGCCTCGTGCACCGACAAAGTGGGATCAACATACGCGTGTAGTGTTATGTAAAGTTTGCCACCAGCGAAAACAACGTTTACTTCGTGAACTTCTTTGACACCTTCAACTTCCCCAGCCAACTTTTCGACAAGCTTTGAAGTCATCATTTCCTTTTCTGGAGGTTCCACATGAATAATGACATCTGTGTTTCCCAGGGCGTTTTTCAGCCGCTCTTCTACTTGCGATGTAAGCGTGTGGGCTTCTTCTAAGCTCATATAATCTGGAACCTGTATTGTCGCCTCAACAAAGGTTTTGGCTCCTGCCCTCCTAACCCTTAACCTTCGAACATTGGATGCGCCAAGCGTCGAGACTATCTCTTTATGCACTTTGTCTGAAATTTCCCGTGAAACCGCATCGCTCAACTCAATACCGCTTGCCTTCACTAGCCTAATGCTTAGGTAGCCTATCATGACGCTCAACACAAGAGAAGCAACGGCATCCAACATTGGAAAGCCCAGTGTTGCAAGCCCAAATCCTAAAAGGGCAATGATTGTTGAGCCTAAATCTGCCAAAGCATGGTAAAAGCCAGCTTTAACGGTGACATTTTCAAGTTCCACTGGATGTAGCACCCTAACTCTTAAAATGTCTATGCAGAAGGTGTAGCCTATTGCGAAGAAACCAGCCAGCTCCCACTCTTGGTTTAAGGGTTCACCATGCAAAAGTCTTTGAACAGCCCTTACGATCAGGAAGATGGCTGTGGCGAAAAGTATCACTCCACCAATAAGTCCGCCAATAGGCTCAATTTTCTCGTGTCCATACATATGTTCCTCGTCAGGAGGTTTCAAAGAAGCCCTCGCCGCAACCAATAAAATGAGCATGGTTATGGTGTCCAGAAGAGCGTGCATACCGTCGCTGAGAATGGCTAGGCTGCCCACAGCCAAACCCAAAACAACTTCTACGACCACCACGCTGGATATCGCTATAGCAGAAATTTTTAGGCTTCTAAGCCCTCTTTCTTTTAAAGGCATTATCCATCAAATAGATTGCTCAGCATTCGGGATTTAAGGGTTGTGAGGCAAGATTTAGCAAAACATTTAAAACAATAACATTACATGATTATGTGGGTATTAAAGTGCAAGGTGAACACTTTAACCCAACATAGCTCCTTAAAAATATCCTCTCAACCCTTTAGATTTGTTTCTCATGAAATTTTTGAAGGAGGCGCAAAACAGTGAGCGTAAGCGACATTCTAGATGGAAAACTGACCGAACGCAAGGTTGAGATAAAAGGCTGGCTTGTCAACAAACGCTCAAGCGGCGGAGTCCAATTCCTAATAGTACGCGACGGGACAGGCTTCATACAAGCAACAATCCACAAAGACGAGGTTCCCGAGAAAGTTTTTGAAGCCACAGAAAAGTTGACGCAGGAATCCTCTATAATATTGAGGGGCGTCGTTAAAGAGGATAAACGTGCACCTGGAGGCTACGAAATAAGGGTTAAGGACTTGCAGATTGTGCATTTGGCGGACCGTGAATATCCATTGGCGAAAAAGGAGCACGGCATCGACTTCCTAATGAATTATAGGCAGTTGTGGATCAGAAGCCCGAGGCAAACAGCCATCCTGAGGATTAGAGCAGAAGTGATTAAGGCCTGCAGAGACTTTCTAGACAGCAGAGGCTTCGTCTTAACAGACGCCCCAATATTTACCCCTGCAGCCGTTGAAGGAACAACAACCCTATTCGAGGTTCCATACTTTGGCGAAAAGGCTTACCTAACCCAAAGCGGGCAGCTTTATGTTGAAGCCACAATAGCCACCTTTGGAAAAGTCTACTGTTTTGGTCCAACATTTAGGGCTGAAAAGTCCAAAACGCCGAGGCATCTAACAGAGTTTTGGATGGTAGAGCCGGAAATAGCCTTCTGCGACTTCGAGGAAAACTTGAAAATTCAAGAGGAAATGGTAACTTACATTGTTAAAACTGTTCTAGAGAGGCGACGAAGAGAACTTGAAACCCTTAAGCGAGACATTGCACCTTTGCAGAAAGTTGAGCCGCCCTTCGAGAGAATAAGCTACACAGAAGCTGTGGAAATGCTGCAGAAGGCTGGCTTCCCCATCCAATGGGGAGAAGACCTCGGTGCACCCCACGAACGGCACATTTCACTCCAGTTTGAAAAGCCAGTTTTCGTCCACAGATACCCAGCCAAGGCTAAAGCCTTCTACATGCAACCAGACACAGAAAACCCAGAAGTCGTATTATGCGCGGATTTGATGGCACCGGAAGGTTATGGAGAAATAATAGGTGGAAGCCAACGCATCCACGACCTAAAATTGCTGGAAAGACGCATAGAGGAGTTTGGCTTGCCAAAGCAAGCCTACGAATGGTACTTGGATTTGCGGAGGTATGGCTCAGTGCCGCATTCCGGCTTTGGACTGGGAATTGAGCGAACAGTCATGTGGATTTGCAAGCTAAAACATATAAGAGAAACAATACCCTTCCCAAGAACATTAACCCGTATATACCCATAGAGTTTTAGTTTCTTGTTATTTCCACTTCCAAACTTTTCTTCCCATGAATATCTCCGGGAATATCAAAAGTCCCCAGCTGGCTACTCCAGCAACATATGCGAGGTCAGTTAGACTTAAGCCTGTTAAATGGAACAACTGCTGCGTGATTGGTACGTAAGTTATTCCAAGGGTTAATGCTACAGATGCCAAATCGGCTATAACGAAGAACTTGTTTTCAAAGGCTTTCCTACCCATTCTCCAAACGCTGCGCTTTTCCGAACGGCAATTCCAAACAACAAAAAGTTCAAACAGCGCTGCTTGCACGAAAGCTGTTGTGGTGGCTTCTCGGTAGGTAAGCTGCCTTGCTACCTCATCAATTGTCCCGTCTGGGTGAATCCATGGGTGAGATGGCCAGACGTAATATTCTAAGCAGAAAACAAGGAAAGTTCCGGTTGCTTGAAGTATGAAGGAGGCTATTATGAATGCTCCCATTCCGTGGAGAATG
>JAWCQV010000032.1:0-7056 GCA_038869575.1 Bathyarchaeia archaeon
CCCTAACATCATCAAGAAGTGGAAACCCGTCTGAAATTTTTGGTGGTATAGATTTGGAGAGGGCTAGGCAGACGATTAGGCGTGTGACTGGCTATGGGCATATGTCGGTGATTGAGCATGCATCTTTTACTTTCAGCATAGAAGAGGTTTCAAGGGCTTTAACCCACCAGCTTGTTAGACACCGCATCGCATCCTACACGCAGCAGAGCCAACGCTACGTGACATATGACACATTGAAAAAGTATGTGACGCCGCCAACTATAGCCCAAAATTCAGAGGCAAAGAAAATCTTCAACGAAACATTAGAAAGCATATCCACCACCTACAAGAAACTCTTGGAATTGGGCATTCCAAAAGAAGATGCGCGGTATATTCTTCCAAACGCTGCAAAAACCAACATTGTTGTCACCATGAATGCCCGTGAGCTTCGCCACTTCTTCAACTTAAGGTGCTGCGCCCGCTCCCAATGGGAACTCCGCGAAGTCGCAACAGAAATGCTTCGACAAGTGAAGAAGGTGGCGCCGTCGCTTTTCGAGAATGCCGGGCCAACATGCGTTGAGCTTGGCTTTTGCCCGGAAGGAAAAATGAAACCGCCAGAATGCAACATTGAGGAGATTAAAAGGCGGTTCAAAAGTCTTTAAGCCCTTTAAGCGGTTTAAATGCCAAGGTATAAGGCATACGCCATAACAACAAAGTACTGGCGACCCGGAGAAGACTATGTAGGGCAGATAATTAAAAGCATTGAAGGGAAGGTTTCAGACGGAGACTTTGTGGTTATATCTGAAAAAGCCATTGCAACAGCCACCGGCAACATTATAGATGAAAGCAAGGTAAAGCCAAGCCTAAATGCAAAAATCATCGCCAGACTTTGGATGCCGCTTGTTTGGGGCTATTTTCTCGGTCCAATATGCCACTTGCGGAGAAAACTCATAGAAAGGCTTAGAGACTATCCGCAAGACGCTGGAAGCCGCCACAAACAGGTCGCCCTTCAATATGCGGGTTTACTGCAAGCTCTGATGTTTGGCTCTGAAGGGGGCATAGATGGAACAAACCTTCCATACGCTTATGTTTGCTTACCTCTAAAAAACGCCCAAGCCATAGCCGAAAAAATACAGAGCAAAATTTTAGAAGCACTTGGACGGAAAGTTTGCGTCATAATTGCCGACACGGACAAGACATACTCTTTCAGAAATTTTCACTTCACGCCTAGACAAAAACCAATAAAGGGAATCCAGAACCTTGGAGGCTTCATCACCTACGTTGTTGGGCGAATGCTAAAGCTAAAGAGAAGAGCAACCCCAATAGCTGTTACTGGAAGCCCCATCTCAGCTGAGGAGGCGCTAACAATTGCAGAGATTGCAAACCGCGCTAGGGGTTATGGTGCTGGCAGAACCGTCTGGGACATGGCTGAAAAATTCAATGTTGGCTTGGCTGAAGTAAGCTGGGAGATGCTGGAAAGAATAAAACACAAACCAATAGTAACAGTACGCATAAATCCTTCCACAAAAATTTAGTCGCTGTTAATGGAAAAATAGATTATTTAAAATTCGAGAGGGGGAGGCTATTAGCTGTTTTTCAAGCCAAAAACTAGAGGTATTGTTTTTATGATTGTTTGCTAAGCACAAATATGTAGAGAGAAAGCATTCGATGCTCAGTTTTTTGGCGATGAGAAAAGGAAATAAAGAGCAAAGGATAAACCAGCAAAAGAACAGCAGAGTTTAACCATTATTAAAAAGGGTGAAGGGTGTTGGAGGCTTCTGTAAAACAGCTTGACGCCTTCTTTAATCCAAAGTCTGTGGCCGTTGTTGGTGCCACTAAAAAGATAAACAAGGCTGGGCACGTTATATTCAAAAACTTTGTTGAAAACAAGAGAAGAAGTGTTTTTAAGGGGGAGCTTTACCCAGTAAACCCTCACGAAGATTATATTTTAGGCTTTCAATGTTACCCGAAACTAACAAAAATTCCCACAGAAATCGAACTTGTTGTTATCGTTGTTCCAGCGGAAATTGTTCCGGAAATTATGGAGGACGCTGCTGAAAAGAATGTTGAGGCTGTTGTCATAATCAGTTCTGGCTTCGGGGAAGTTGGAAACCACGAACTGGAGAGGAAAGTTGTTGAAATCGCGAAAAAGGCTGGAATAAGGGTTCTAGGCCCCAACTGTCTGGGCGTCTACGACTCCAAAACAGGCGTGGACATGCTTTTCCTTCCGGAAACAAAGATTTTGACGACAGGTGAAGAGGTTGTTGCAACCCCTAGGCCGATGAGGGGAAATATAGCTATAGTAACTCAAAGCGGAGCCTTCGGAGTGGCAGCCCTTGACTATTTGGCTGGAAGGCAGATAGGCGTAAGCAAATTTGTGAGCTTTGGGAATAAGAGCGACGTGGACGAGGCTGAAATGCTTCACTACCTATATTATGACGACGAAACAAAAGTGATATTGCTGTATGTTGAAGACGTTAAGAATGGTAGGGCGTTCATAGAGGCGGCATCAAAAGTTACAAGAAAAAAGCCTATAATAGCCCTTAAAGCCGGCAAAACGGAAGCTGGAGCAAGAGCAGCAGCATCCCACACAGGCGCTATGGCTGGTTCAGACCAAATTTACGACGCCGCCTTTGCACAAACTGGGATTTTAAGAGTTAGGGACATGGAGGAATTCTTTGACGCAGCTAAAGCCTTTGTGATGCAACCACCAGCCGCAGGGAAAAACGTGGCAATAATAACGGACGCTGGTGGGCCTGGAATATTGGCAGCTGACGAATGCGAAATACAAGGGTTAGTCGTCAAACGATTCTCTGAAAAGACTCTTCAGAAATTTGAGAAACTTAAGCAGGATGGAAAACTCCCAAAGTTCGCAACAAACCTGAACCCTGTTGATGTGACTGGTTCTGTCACTTCTGAAATGTTCGAGTTGGCAGCTGACATAGTTTTCCAAGATCCAGAAATTCATGGAATCCTACTTCTTGGGCTACATCACACGCCTGCGTTGCAAGAAGACTATGTAGATAGGGTTGCAAAGGTTGCCAGCAAATACGAAAAACCCATTGTTGCATGTGATATAGGCGAAACTGAAATGGCTCTGCATACGCGCTCCAGATTCGAAAAGCTTGGTATCCCAGCATACTCTTCACCGGAGGATGCTGCAAGAGCTATGAGCGCCCTCGTAAAATATGGATTATACTTAAAAAAGAAGGGATACTTAAAAGAGTACTTACATAATTTCTTCAAAGCAAAGCGTAGATAAGCCTATTCAAGGGCTATCAAAACTTCTAATTCATCGCCGTCATTAATCTTCAACTTTTCCCTCAAGTTTGAAGGCGCAATAATTTCCAAAACATCCTTTGGATAATTTTTAACGCATGGTAATACAACCGCGCATGCTACATCATGCCCAATGTACGCCCTAAAACATTTTCCTTCACAATACCCGCGTGCTGGTAGAATCTCTATGGCTTTTGCATTTTCCAGCATTTTCCTAATCTCTAGATACTCACCAGTTAATTTCAAATTTAGCGTTCCAGGATAGGGAGCGAAACCAAGCTTTTCCCTTATCTGTTGCCTAACCCATGATAGTGCAGTGAAGTATGCGCCCTTCCTAATACCGGAGACGATTATACCTCTCACATGAACTTTTTCTGTTAACGCTTCGTTTTTTTCTGTCATGAGCGTTTTTCCAGTTTAGCTCATGTTTTAATCTGTTCTTTAAGCCAATTTGCAACTTTCCGAAACATGGGATTTGACGACATATCTATAACTGGAACTATGATTTTTTCCCTGGTCTCGATTAGCGGCTGGTATTTTGGCATAAGGGCATAGCCAACAAAAGTCCAGTAAACCCTTTTATTTTCCACAAGCGCCTTCGCAGCCGTCTCTGTTGATGCTGGAAGCGGGAAATATAGGAATACAACGCCCTCAGCCCAGTACAAGCCTGCCGTTTTCCCTCCTGCTATTATTGAGGCAAATCTTGCGATATCTTCTGGCGATGCGAAAAAGTTGCGTTCCATGATAACTATTTCCTTGAAGGGTTCGAATTTAACGTCCACTTCGTCTTCAGCCATAACTTTCGCCTTTTGATAGTCTGTTAAAGTTCCCTTTTAATCTTGCCATAAACCAGAAAAGGTTATAGAGCACAAAAGCTAAACCCATTCACCGCAAGCCATCAAAAGAGGGGCAAAGCTTGGCTGGAATCCGCGTGGCGATAGTTGGTGTTGGCAATTCAGCATCAGCCCTAATTCAAGGAGTAGAATACTACAAGGAAGCAAAAGAAGACGAGGTGGTCCCAGGATTAATGCATGTGAACTTTGGCGGATATCACGTTAGAGACATAAACTTTGTTGCAGCCTTCGACGTAGATAAAAACAAGATTGGAAGAGATTTGTCTGAAGCAATATTCACCAAGCCCAACTGCTGCGTCAAATTTGCAGACGTGTCACCATTAGGCGTCAGAGTCTTGCCAGGACCAGTTATGGACGGAGTCGCAAAACACATGAGGGAGTCCTTTAATGTTTATAGCGAAAATGAGGTTAAACCAGCGGATGTTACAAGCGCCCTAAAAGATTCCAAAGCAGAAATCCTCATTAATTATTTGCCTGTGGGAAGCTATCATGCTACACGCTTTTATGCACAAGCTGCTTTAGATGCAGGATGCGCCTTCATAAATTGCATACCAGAGTTCGTTGCTTCGGACCCAATGTGGAGCCGCAAATTTGAGGAGCGAGGACTTCCGTTGGCCGGCGACGACATAAAAAGCCAGCTTGGAGCAACCATACTTCACAGAAACCTTGTGCGTTTATGCGTTGACAGAGGCGTAATCGTCGACGAAACATACCAGCTAAACCTAGGAGGAGACACAGACTTTCTAAACATGACGGTTGAAGAACGCCTAAAAACAAAACGCATAAGCAAGACAGAAGCCGTTAAAAGCCTAGTGCCATACGACCTGCCGACCCGCATAGGACCATCAGACTATGTGCCATTTCTGAAAAACAAAAAAATATGCTATATATGGCTCAAAGGAAGAAAATTCGGCGATAGACCCCTAACAATAACCGTTAAGCTTGAAGTAGAAGACTCGCCAAACAGCGCAGGAGTAGTCATAGACGTAATAAGGGCTGTGAAACTTGCTTTAGATCGGAAAATAGCTGGACCATTAATAAGTATATCATCATACGCCTTCAAACATCCACCAGTGCAGGTGCCAGACCCCATCGCAAAGGAATGGGTAGAAGAATACATTAAAGGCATAAGGGAGCGTTAACTAGACTTGTCTAGCATGGGCTAACACTTTTGTAAAATCCTCTATCCACTTTTGCTCACATGATTACGGCGCATGATCTAAATAATAGCCATAACATGGTAAAGAAAAGAGTAGAAAACGTAAACTTGCAAGTCTCAATAGCCGATTTTTGAGAGGTTATTTCGTTTTTGGCCATCTAGGTTCAGTCCATTTATTTTTACATTCGTAGCATTCACAATAAGCATTTGTCTCGTCAAAGGCCAGCATACAAGTGCTTAAAGAATGACATTTTGGGCATTCTAACGGCTCCTCACACAATTCTGGAATTTCATGTGCAAAGCGTTTCACTATCAACTTTTTGAACCTAGTTATGACAGTTGACGCACAGTCGACGATCTCCTTCGTGTAGGATTCATTGAAAACTTGTAGTGCCACTTTACTGGTCGAGACGTATTTGGCAACAATTCTGTTTTGACTTATTTTGTCTATGGTTTCTACCGTCATTTGGAACCAGCTCTTTTCGTCGTCATTTAACCTTCTGATCAAGAGTTTTAAGGCCTCTTGTTGACCAGGGTTCGGCTCAGGCTTCTCCCCGAAACAGTAAAGTAATGCTCGTGCAATATTCTCAACTGCAATTGCGGCATCACGAATCGCAAGGTCGTAATTGGCTATTGAGAGCCATGTTCTGGCGGACATTAAATTGGTATTCGCCAGTCTTATGAGCCCTACTATCGATTTTTGCCAAAAGTCGATGAAGACTTTTCCTTTTTTTGTTGTAAATTGTTGGGAAGAGGAGGGTAAAAGTTCATCTCTTTGTATTAACGGTTCTGTCGGCCTTGGCCCAATTGGGCGTGCTTGAGGTGGTTGAAACCCACGTGGTTCGATTATTGGAGAAAGCGAAGGTTGGGAGGCTTTTCTTTTTCTTCTCACTACTTCACGTCTGTATATTGCTGCAAGTATTATGGCAAATACGAACCAAGGTACAATAATATCCAAATTCATTCTATTCGCTTCCTTTAGTAATCCTTATGCGAGTCATGCAGTTTGTATGTCGCTGTATCGTGTTGGATATCTTCGTCTTAAATCCCGGAACTTGTCTGGAGGCCCGGTCTCTTCCAACAATTTTTTTGCACGTCTGATCTGGATTGCGATTTTGATATATGTTTCCAACAGTCGCCGAATTAGGCATTCAAATTCATAAGGGTCGTTTTTTATGGCTTCTTCCAATTGTTCTCTGAGATGCTGGCAATCATTCGCGCCAATTATTCCGAAACGTCTTCTAAGCTCTTCTTCCAAATACTCTTCAAAGATAGGATCTTGGATCTCATAAGCTCTTATAGGGTTTAAGTATCGCTCCTCAGCCAGCACCTTCGAAACTATTGGGATCACTATGTCACGTATAACCGTTCTGCTCAATTTAACCACTCCTCGAACTCTTCTTTACAATAGGAACGCTGTAGGCTTTGAAGCCCAATGATGTATTCGCAACGTGCATTTCCTATTCTCATATAGTCACCTCTTTTTGGGTATTTGCCTAGCTTTAGCATTAACCACCCGCACCACGAGGAGGTACTAGGCAAGGCGGGCATAATTCAATGATATATGAGGCAAGACTCTAACCTTTAACAACGAGTAGCGCGCACACGTTTTACTCCTAAGCTGTCCCAGCGAAAGTTAGTATACTTTAAGCTCGACACTGAAGGCAGGACTGATCTTGTTAGAGATAGGTTCACACACATAGTGGTTTGGCTCAATAAACAAACTCCTTACTTTGACCAAAGCTGCGGCACGACGCTTCAAAATCGCATTCTTTGATTATCTAA
>JAWCQV010000033.1:0-6256 GCA_038869575.1 Bathyarchaeia archaeon
ATACCTTGTTAAAAGTGAGAGAATGCAGCCTAAAGTGTACCCCGTTCCCAGAGAGATAGACGATAAAGTGGCGAGGCTGAAGCTTGAGGCAATCGGCGTAAAAATAGATGAGCTAACAGAGGAGCAGAAAAAGTATTTGGCTGAGTGGGAAATGGGCACAATTTAAACATTTATATGTCTTATAACATGGTAAACTTTAAAAGGAAAACAAACAATAAACAAGGCTTTGTGTGGTGGAAGAAATGGTAAGCAAAGACCAATCAATAGGAGGGGCAATATTCATAATTTGCGTGGTTATTGCTGTGTTATACACGCTGATAGTGTTCTTTCCACAAGGAATGCTGGGAATGTTTTTGGCTTCAGTGGATGAAACACAAGTGCGTATTTGGGCGGTGTTAATACCAGTTTTCATAGCGTTCATAGCTATAATGGGTATTGGTGCTTGGATAGGCTGGACTATGGCCACGACACCGCCGCCAAAGCCCATAGAAGAGATAACAAGTGAAATCGAAGAGGAGGAGAAAAAAGAGGAAGCCAAAGAGGCCAAAGAAGCTGCTGTAACAGAAGAAAAGACAGAGGAAAAGGGAAAGGGTAAAACTAAGAAGTAATGCTTTACAATCCAAATTTTATTACAAAAGCACAAAGCAATCAATGGTTGCAGCGGCAATACAAAAACTAACAGTGTTATTTTTGCAAGAAAAATGTAAGGGCGTCCCTTCTGAGAACCGCCCCTCCAACCATATGTTCCACCCATTTATTTCTAGAGAGTTGCTGGTGCTCAAGATAAGATGTGTATATCTCGCCCTTCTTATTCTTTTATAGTTTTTAACATGCACTGCACCATTTTTTCGCATATAATACACTCTTCTGGGACACTTTCCTTTGATGAGCGCTGACTCAAATATCCAAAATAATGTTTACATTTAGCTTTCTCTTGAGCGATTTGATCTACGCGCTTTTTCTTAGCTAATGTTTTTTCTTCAGTTTTGCTTTCTTCTTCTGCGGTTTTCGGTTTTGCGGATTTTAGAACTTGTTTTTCAAGTGTTATTTCAGTTAGGCAGTAAGGGCATGCCTCATAAACAGCATTGTCCCTTAAGTTTTCAACTTTTATTGGATTTAGGAAGTTTCTCCCGCATAGAGGGTTTGAACATACGTATACGTAACTTTTGTTTTCTGTACGGTGCGCTTTTCTTTTTTTCGTAAATGATTCCTCCTTTAAAATTTAGAGGCGGCTTCAAGTTTATAGTGTTGATGAATCTGGAATACTTATCCTAACTAATCTTTACAAAACAATTTTATGGAGATGCAAGTTTTTTGAGGTCCTCTTCGCCTTCAGCGTAGCCTGAAGCAATCAGGATGTCGCCAACTTGGATTCTCGAGTCTGGCTTTGGACGTATGCATTTATCCCCTCTTTTTATGGCTAGAACCCACATGCCTGTTTCCTCCGGGATTTTGGCCTCACGCAAAGTCTTGTTTGCAAGAGGCGAGCTTTCCGTCACCTTTGTGTACGTGATTGTTTCTTCAGCTTCTTCTATGGCTAGCGCCAACACTGGGTGGGGTTCGATGCCTCTTAAAACAACTTCAGCTATTTGTGCAGCAGCGTCAGCTATCTTCTCTGTTACAACGCCAAGCCTTATCAGTCCCAAGAAGCCTTTCGCTTCTTCTCTCTTGAATTTGCTTGACAAGACTAGTAGCTCAAATTCTGTGTGTAGCTTATCCATGTATTCTTCAAGCTTTTGGACCTCCTCTGCCAGCTCTTTACTATTTAGGAGTAACGATGAGTAAGCTAAGTCAATCATCAGCTCAGATGTGTCTTTGAGTTCTACAAAGCGTTCGACTATTTCCTCAAATTTTCTCTGGCTTTTCTCCCTCATAATTAGACCTCCGCTTTTCCATTTTTCCTTCACAGAGCTCCTTCAACTCTTTTAATCCATCGTGGGTGCCGCGGGCAATTAGGATGTCGCCTGCCTTGACCTTCTCTTCTACTTTCGGGTTTATTATCCAGTCGTTTTCTCTGAATATGGCGATTATGTCTATGCCCATTCTTGGGGCTAGTTCAAGCTTGCCTATCTCCTTACCAGCTAGAACCGATTCTTCATGCACTTTGGCTTTTGCCAAACGTTCTTCAACTCTTTCGAAGATTTCGCCCACAATGGGATGTACGCCTATATTTTGCGTCACTATTGCTGCTATGTCTGCAGCGGCGTCTGATATTTTGTCTGTTGCGGTGGCCACCTTTGAAACCCCGACGAGCACTTCTGCGTCCTTTGCGTCTCTCGCTGCCACCATGGTGACCATTTCCAGATGGTAAGCCAGTGTGTCTATGCGTTTTTCCAGTTCTAAAACGTCTTCGGCTAAGTCTTTGTCGTTGAAGAGGGCTGCTGAATAAGCTAGGTCTATCATTAGCTCCGAGAGGTTTTTCATTTCGCGGAGAACTTCCCTAACTGTTACGGGCTTATACTCGATTTTTTCAAAGGGAAGCATGGCGTTTTGAGCTCTCCAACCAGAAATATTTTAGCGGTGAATATTTTAACTCTTATCCCTGATGCTTTTTGGGCATGTTAAGCTAATATGCCAGCCCACAAGACAAGTGCCACAAGAAGCGAAATTGTTGTTATGCTGTCTGCAAGGGAACTCTCTATTGGAATTTCAAAATTGTCAGGGTCTAAACCTCTTTGATAGGTTAGGATGGCAACGGAATAGGAAACCAAAATTATTAGGGAAGCGGCGAAAATGTTGACTGTGAAAAGGAAAAACGTAAAAGCTGCAAGGCTTATCGGAGCAAATGTGCCAGTTATTAGTAAGGCTAAGACTGAATAGGCAAAATACATTATTAGTGATGCTGCCCATGCGCCTGAAATCTCCATAAAATGGCTTTTCATGGAGGAAAATGATGCTTTAAGCGTTCCAAGGGCAAGTTTTGTTGTGGCTGTTGAACCTACAACAGCTCCCACGTCACCTATAGTGTCAATTAACGCTGGATAAACAACGTAGACTTGACTAAGCTTTTTCTCGCTTATGAGTTCTTCCACCTTGCCTAGGGTGGCTCCGGCTACATTAACTATAAAAGAGACTAAAACGAGTGTTAATAGGGATTCTTTCAAAGTTTTAATGAATTCCGGCTCCTTCGCATTTTTAACAAGGAAGAATGCGGAGGTTAACACCAGTGCTAAACTTATAAAAGTGAAGACATAACCCCAAAGAAAACTGTTAGTGAGGAAAAGACCTAGCACTGTAATATAAATTGAGGTTATTAAGAGGTCTGCCACAGTCGACTCTATTGGGTATAAGATTATGTCCGGGTCAAGTCCATGCTTGAAGGAGATGAAAGAAACCGTCAAAGTCAACGGAGAAATAACAACCAGCGCCAAAGCCATTGTAGCCATAAAAACGTTTATTAAACCCAAAAATTCTCCAAAACCTCCAATAAAGGCTGCAATTAGGCTCATCATAAGGCTTGCTTCAAAAGTCATAATCACAATTGCTTGGAAGAGCAGATAGAAACTTTTAGTGTTTCCAAAAAGGCGTGGTTGAATAGTTCCAAGGTGTAGGCCTGTACTTAGGCGTCCACAAAATAAGCCGCCTATAACTCCACGGGCGCTGAGGATTGGTGGATAAATTACAACCGCCCATGGCGCCCTTGCAAAAAGTCCAGAATTATAGGCGATTATTGTTCCGGCGGCTATCCCAAAGATGTTGAAGGCGTAAGCCATCACTGACTGCTTTAGGGTTTCGGCGAATCGCGGTTTAGCCTTCAAAGCCATAAACTAACCTCCAAAACTCTTGGACCGCGAAAAGGGGCGAAATAAGGCAAAAGGCTCCGTGGAATGAGAACGTTTGGCTTATGGGTATATTGTTTTAGGTAGAATTTTTGATGGGCACGGCTGGGCAATTGAAGATTTCTGGTTCGTTCTTTTAGCATGCTGTTGGCTAGCTTCATCATTTTCGCCTTCTTGGCTTCCTCCGACGTTCTGCATCCATAGGCACTCCTTCAATGCGGCTTTTTCTAGTGTGCCCTCAAACTCCACCTTTTATATCGCTCCCAAACCTCTAAAAATGGTGGGCAACTCCCTTAATTATTTTTCCACGGATACAAAATCTATATCCAAAATTCATAACTGTTTTAATTAGCAAACCTCAAATTTGCAGTGCAATGGTGAAAACTGTTGTACGCCATCTGGGTAAAAGTTGATGAGACACTGCCATGGATTGAGCTAAGCGGAGCATACCAGACAAAAGAAGAAGCTAGAAAAATGGCAAAGGCGTTTTTGAAGAAAATAAGAGTTAAAATTGTTATGGTTGAGAAAGAGCGAATGAAAGCTGTGGTGACTGTAAAACGTTAAGACTTTAATTTAAGGTTTAAGCCTTAATAACTCTCTCTTTCCCCCGGTTTTAGGGTTTTGGCGAAGGATAGCATGTGGTGCACTTGCATTCTTTTAGGGTTGGCAAGTCCTCCTGATGAAGTTTGCAGATAACCTTCTCGTATCTTATGGTGGTGCATATCTCGCAGAGCTTCTCTATGACGCTTTCTGGCGTTGCATTTTCTTTGGCGATGGTTTCAGCCAGCTTTGATATCATTTTCATGGTTTCTTCGGATTGGACTATTTCATCCGTAAGGGTTGTTCCCCTTTCGCCCTTAAAATATTGGGTTATGGCTGCTGGGGTTAGCTCCATTCTTTCGGAAGCTTCGATTTTGCGCATGTTATGCTTTTCTACAAGTTCCTTTGTTACCAGCACTCTTATTGCTGGAAGGAGATATTTCACCACGATTACGCATGGCGGTTTCAAAGGTTTTCCCTTTGTTATTTTTTAGCGGTAGGTTTATATATTTTTAACGGCGTTAAATAAGTTTTAACGGTGTTAAAATGCCAGAAATCCACCTGACAGAACTAGAAAAACTCCGCGAACACGAAGAAACAGACCCGGAACACCTAAAAGAACTGACACAACAAATAGCCACAGACAAAATCCTAAAGCATCCAATAGTTGTCGACGAAAAAACAAACACGATATTGGATGGAGAACACCGTTTCAACGCCTTAAAAAACCTTGGATGCAAAAGAATACCAGCAATTTACGTGGACTACAACTCATCGGACATAGTAGTTCAAACATGGAGAAACCATTACAACCTAACAAAGAGGGATGTTATGGAGGCAGCTCTGTCCGGGAAACTTTTCCCTCCTAAAACAACGTGCCACATGATAAGAAACAGCGAAACCCTAATGCATATATCATCGATTGAAAAGAGGGTTGACATCCCGCTTGAAGTTTTGAAAGGCGAACTCAAACTAACACCCATTAAGAATGTAAAGGCCGCTATGGGTATTGAATTAGCCGATGTGTTGTCAGCATACGCAAGATTTCTAAAAAGTGGAATTGTTGACACTCCATTAATAGTGGACAATAGAACTGGCATATTGCTTTACGGCTATGAAGCTTTCCAAGCCCTCGACTTACTCTTCACAGAAAAAGTACCCACGTTCAAGGTGAACCTAAAAAATGTGGAAATTAAAACATCAAATCCGCAGATGGGAAGCCTATCTGTGGAAGATATTATCCAAGCTGGAACCAGAGGACCTAAACTTCCACCAAAAAGTTTCAGCCTCCTCGCAGAACCAGTCAAAATAAGTTTTCCACTGCAAAAGTTGATGGCTGAAAAGAGGCAAAACCGCAAAGCGCTTAAAGTTTATAATGACGCTTTAGAATTGCTCTTTGAGGGTTGGCCAACCCCCCTTATAAGGCTTAATTCGCTGTCCACTGCCACTCGAAGCGTCTGGGCCAAGCTTGAGTGCTACAACCCCTTCAGCAACAGCATAAAAGACAGAATAGGCTGGGCGATGATAAAAGAGGCCATGGAAAATGGAAGGCTCAAAAGAGTTTTGTATGAGGCCACCTCAACAAACACCGGAATAGCCCTAACCTCCATAGCCAACATCCTTGGCGGAAAAACAAGGCTTTACATACCAAAAACCATTCAGAGGGCAAGCGACACCTATCTGAAAGTTCTTGGAGCAGAGGTTGTGCGGCTTCCAGTGGGCTTAACCGTCGAGGCAATAAGCCAAGTGGAAAAGGAGGCAAAAGCCGACAAGGCTGCCCACCTAAACCAGTTCGAAAACGACGCTAACTTCAAAGTTCACCTAAAACACACAGCCAGAGAAATAGACAAACAACTGAACAGCCTAGGCTTAAAACCAACATGCATAATTGGCGGACTGGGAACATCAGGACACATGAGCGCAATAGCCTACTACTT
>JAWCQV010000034.1:0-6250 GCA_038869575.1 Bathyarchaeia archaeon
CGGTGAAGCCTAAAATGAAACGTGAAGAGGCTAAGGTTTGCATTCTGCGTGTGGGTGGAACCAACTGCGACGCTGAAACAAAAACAGCCTTTGAAGATTTAGGGGTTCAAGCCCAAATCCTTCACGTGAATGAGGCGGTTAAGCGGCGAAACCTTATGGATTACCATGCTCTAGTTTTTCCAGGAGGCTTCTCTTATGGGGATTATGTACGTGCCGGCGCAATTTGGGCGAAGTGGATTCTCGCCAAGATGGGAAAAGAGTTGAAGGCTTTCGTGGAAGAGGGACGACCAATTCTTGGCATCTGTAACGGTTTTCAAGTGCTTGTTGAGGCTGGCTTGCTCCCAGCATTTGATGGCATAAGCCCCTCTCCAGAGGCAGCACTAGCCACAAACCATCCGCCAGGCTACAACTGCCGATGGGTTTACATAAAGCACGAAAACAACGGCAAATGCATATTCACAAGGAAAATTCCAAAAGGCAGGGTTTTACGCATACCAGTCGCCCACGCTGAGGGCAGATTCCTATTCGCAAAAGAAAAGGAGAAGCGGTATCTAGAGAGGCTTTACGAGAATGACCAACTGGTTTTCAGATACTGCACAAAGGACGGAGAGTATGCTGATGGACGTTATCCGATAAATCCAAATGGTTCATTCCATGATATCGTGGGCATATGCAACCCAGAAGGCACGGTTTTCGGTTTGATGCCCCACCCGGAAAGAGCCTTCTACTGGTGGCAGCAACCCGACTGGACAAGACAGAAGCTTATGCCACAGTACGGGGATGGAAAACTGATCTTCGAAAGCCTAATCGACTACCTAGAGAAGCGGTTTTAAGTCTTCTAGGCGTGGAAGCCCAGCGCGGGCACCCATCCTCATTATGCAACGCGAAGCAACAAAGTTGCCAAATTTAGCACATTCTTTTAGGCTTCTATTGTTTAACAATCCATAAAGAAAGCCTGCACAGAAGGCGTCCCCAGCACCCGTTGTGTCGACAATCTGCACTTTGAATGCTTCCACATGGTGGCTTTCCCTTCCATCGGTGACATAGCATCCTCTGCCAGCGAGTTTAACTGCAACAATTTTCACTCCAAGATCCAATAGTTTTTCAGCACCCTTAACATAGTCTTCTATGCCCGTTAAGAGCGACAACTCAAGCGAATTTGGCATAAAAACGAAAGTTTTCTTCAAAATTGGGTTCAGCGTTTTTACGCCCCTTCTTGCATATAGCTCGCCAGGGTCCATGCTCACTTTGACGTACTCTGGCAGAGTTTCCACAAGCCTTTTCTGGGTTTCGAAGGACTTATCGCCAACAAAAGAGGTTAAATGAAGGAATTTCGTTTGGCAAGCATACTTCATGTCTATTTCATCGAAGCTTATTGTGTCGTTTACGCCCGGATCCACATATAAGGCTCTTTCTCCCTTTTCATCTACAAATCCCATGACTGCTCCGCTGCGTCCATTCTTCGCTCTTATAACGCTCCTAGTGTTTACGCCTTCTTTACGGAAGTCTTCTAGGAGCATTTTGCCTTCTCTATCGTCTGCAATCTTCCCAATAAAGCCGACTTTGCAGCCAAGTCTAGCCAAGCCCACAATGGTGTTGGCGGCAGAGCCTCCACAAGCTTCTTCGAAGCCTTTTATGAAACCTTCTTCTTCTGGTCCGGCAATCTTGTTGACTTTATAAAGTTTGTCCACGTTTAGGGCGCCGAAGCCTATGACGTCAAAACGCTTCATTTGAACAACTCACGCAGATAAATTTTGTAATCGCCAAGCCTTCCACCATAATTTCCAGCTGAAATTTTCACCACCCCTTTCACTGTCAGGGCGGCTTCTATTCCGGCTTTCATGGCCTTTTTAACCGCCTCAAGTGAAACTCCGTTAATTACAATTTCTGGAATGTAGTTCACGCCTTTCGGAACCTTTGACTTTTCACCGAGCCTCTTCTTTAATGATGGACAGTAGGGGTGGTTTGTTGTTGGTCCTATCCAAGGATAGCGAGTTTCCGGTTTTGAACCGGCAGAACAGATGTCAAATGGTGTAATCACCCCATTCGCCCTATGGATGGCTTCTAAAGCCTTTTCTCCAGCCTCCATAACAGCCTCTTTTGTTTGGCACATTATCCAGAAGTTCGCACCCATTACACCGCGGGCATAACCCAAAAACCGCTCTATTACGAAGTTTGGAACCATGATAGGGACAACTATGACTTCGCGCCCATGTTTTGCTTCAACCCACTCGTAGCCGTCTCCACAGTGTCCGACCCGTTCCATCATATCAATCTTGCCCAAAGGGTTCGGTAAAGCATCAAAAACCGCTGTAAAAGGCTTAACGAGAATATCCTGTCTAATCCTATAGGAAAGCTCAACCTCAAACTTTTTGAGGGATTCGGAAAAGGGTCTTTTAGAGTCAATTCCGCCCCAAAACTGGAGAACAACGCCCTTTCGCTGGTCTGGAGTTTCCTTTTCGATAAGCCACTTCTCAATTCCGCCTTCAATTCTGCCTATGACTATGGATGGTGTGGCAGTGGCGTGTAATGCCGCCTTACGTAACACTTCTTCATCATCAGCTGTAACGATAACTCGGCAGTAAATTCCCTCAAAGGCTTCAGCGTAAGTATCCTCAATAAGCTCCTTTTTCGTCAAGGCTATTCCTCGCATCCAGCCCTTTAAGCGGATTCAGCTAATAACTTTTTATCCGAAAACATAAATAGGAACCCCTTTGCTACATTACGCCTACAAACCGGCTCTTAATAAATGGGAATTGCCATGAAAATGGCTGTGCTTGTCTATGAGTATCCGCCGAAAATCGTTGGTGGTCTAGGCACTTACGCGGCAGAAATCACACGCAAGTTTGTTTTAATGGATCATGATGTTACAGTTTTCACGATGAACGATGATGAAGGAAGCCTCCCAACAAGGGAGATTTGGCGAGGTATAGAAATCCACCGTCCATTGCACATAGATATTTCTGATTCTCTTCCAGACGTGGTGGCTGAGGACGTTAAAAAGTGGGGTAGGGGCATACAGCTTTTCTCAAAAATCCTCGTTTACAACTACTTAAGCGCCTCAAAACTTGTCAACGAGTTAATTGGGAAGGAAGGCTTCAGATACGACGTTGTAGTCGCTCACGATTGGCTTTCAGTCATAGCCGGCATAACTATAAAGAAGGAGACTGGCATCCCGCTAGTGTTCCATGTCCATTCAACCGAAAAAGGACGAACCCTCGGAAACGGCTCAGAAGTTGTAAGCAACATCGAACTTCGCGGGGCTCACGCAGCAGACCTTGTGATTACGGTTTCATATGCCATGAAGGACGAACTGATTAAGCTTGGCTTTCCACGGGACAAAATTGAGGTCTGCTATAACGGTGTTGACCCGCAAAAATATAATCCGGAAAACGTAAGCCCTGAACAGATAAGGCGAGTTAAAGAGTTTTATGGTATAAAACCGGAGGACCCCATGATCCTCTTCCTCGGAAGACTTGTAGGCGTGAAGGGCGTTGACAAGCTCGTTATGGCTATGCCCCATATTTTGCAGAAAATTCCAAATGCAAAACTTGTCATTGTTGGTTTAGGCGATTTGCAAGATTACTTAACTAACCTTGTACGAATGATGAAGGTTCAAGACATTGTAAAATTCAATTTCGACTTCATATCTGAGGAAGAGCGTATTCTCCACTATGCGGCATGCGACGTAGCGGTTTTTCCAAGCTTATACGAGCCCTTTGGCATAGTTGCGCTTGAAGCCATGAGCATGGAACGCCCAGTGGTTGTTGGAGCTGCAGGCGTAAGCGGAATGAGGGAAATAGTGATACCGTGTGGAGAAGAACAGTGCGGATATCACATAAACCCAAACAATCCCGCAGACATAGCATGGGGTGTCATCAGCACTTTAGAAAATCCGGAAAAGCGTAAATGGCTTGGAAAAAATGGGAGACGCCGAGTTCTAAACGAGTTTACATGGGATAAAATAGCAGAAAAAACAATCGAGCTTTACCAACGTCTAATAAAACGCTGAAAATAACAGACAGACTGAAAAACTTTGGACTTTTCAACTGTAAATGTTGACATGCGAAGAAACGTGGCTAGGGAAGCTGCCGCTCTAATTTATTTTGGAATAGAAAAGGAGTATAAACAGGCGAAAATTAGGGCTGCGAAAATTCTAGGAATCAACTTTCTGCCGACAAACATCGAAGTGGCCATGGAGCTTGATAGAATGGCAGAAGAAAATGAAGGTGCCGCTCGAATGGAACGCTTGGTTAAGAAGCGGAGGGAAGCCCTTAACCTAATGAAAATATTAGAGAAATATAGTCCTTTGCTTGTTGGAAGCGTTTGGCGCGGGACAATTCACCGTGAAAGCGACATAGACATAGTTGTTTACCATAACGACCCCAGAGAAATTCTGACGCTTTTAGAAAAACGGTTCAAGATTTTAGAGCATGGTTGGATTGCAGTAACAAAGAAGGGAAAACCAAAGAAATCCTTTCATATACTCCTCGAATTGTCTAACAGTGAAAAAGCCGAAATAACTGTACGAGGCGCTGAAGAAATCGGTATAAAAGAAATTTGTGAAATATATGGCGACACCATTTCGGGACTGGACATCTCTGGTCTTGAGAAATTACTTGCAGAAAACCCTACAAAAAGGTTTGTCCCTTTCTAAAAACGCCAATATGGCTAGATCTTTAAATATGTGAATCTCCAATACTAAAATTAGTGAGACTTGAAGGCATCCAATTGGAGTTTGATAGGGAAACATTTAAAAGGCTATTTCCAAACCTCGCAAGGGAAATGGAATCCGGCGAAAACAAAGTTTCGATGAGCTCCGTTAGAACGGATACCAAATCTGGAGAAAGGGCTGTTTCAAGCAACTTTGTCCATTACGATCCAGACATCATTGATTTTCTTCGCCGATGTGACACAGCAGAGCAGGCGGAGGAAATAATATCTTACATGGAGCGGAGGGGCGAGATAACCAAGGAATATGCATTAAAACTTAGGAGACAGCTGAAGGAGAAAGGAGTCAGGAGCTTCGGACCAAAAAAGGAGGAAAACTACTATTTAAGACGCGCTAGGCTTATAAAGTAAGGAGCTTTAGATTTGTTCTGGCGGCACCCTTTCTGGGAAATAACCCGTATAATACTTCAGTTTGTAATTTCTTAGTCTTTGAATCACATGCGGATAGAGTATCAGCTCCTCAATCTCAATTTCTTCGGCTAATTTTTGGCTTATCTGTCCAATTCGCTCTATAAGGGATTGTAAGCTCGTTTTGGAGGAGAAAGAAGCCATAACCGATGGGTGACAACTCACTTTTGCATCCACCAGCCGCTCTAGTGCTTTTATCTGTAATAGGAACCCTTCGGGCTTAGCCCCTGTAAGTAATGCGAATTCTTCCTCGTTACAACCCTTAAGCGAAACTCTAACATGAATGAAGTCGTATTTTGCAAGGCTCTCAGCATAACCATCATCGTAAGCTATAAGGATACCGTTTGTTTCGAGGATGAAATGGTAACCTTTACCTTCAAGATTTTCAAGAAGCGCGAGTAAATGCTTCTTTCCAATGGTGGGCTCTCCACCACTCAGCCTAAGTAATTTAAGATCACATTTTTTGGCAAGGGATATCAGGCTTTCAGCAACCTTTCTAGGAGTGTAAAATTTGCCAACGTCGTGAGGGCGGTTCATAACGGTGTCTGAAACCCAGCAGAACCTACAAAGCAAACCGCATCCAACACAGTCAGCCGTAACTATGCCACCATACCACCTCGCTGGTCTTATACGGTAATATTTCCTTTCTTGTCCCTCCGAACTAGTACGTGTAACTAGTTTTTCTATGGCTATATGTCTCGTGACAGGATCGTAGAATGATGCCAAACGAAACCAGCCTTCAACGCCAAATTTAGGATTAAAGCTAATTTTAAACCATTGCTTTACATTATTGATATTAATGATACTCCTTAGATGCGGTGATATTCTCAGCAATCACGAAATCTTAAAAATTTTTGACGTATGTGCCCAGCGAGGGATTAGGTATAATGGAAACCTTCAAAAGGGAATTAGGCACGTCGTTCTGATAACAGTTTTACACAAAACGCCAGAGGAAAGTCTGCGGAACCCATACTATGACCGTTTAGAAGGCAACGTCCTCCTATACACTGGCGAGGGACGTGTTGGAACCCAAAAAATGGTTAGGGGAAACCTGGTGCTAAAAAGGCAGATGACGGAAGGATATCCAGTATTCGTTTTTGAGAAGAAGTCG
>JAWCQV010000035.1:0-6204 GCA_038869575.1 Bathyarchaeia archaeon
TGGTGGTTTGTTGCATCTTTTATGCAAAGGAATGGAACGCTATGCCGGAGACTATAAGGAGCTTTATAGCTTTTGACATTGAAAGCGCCAGCGTCCTGAATAGGATAATGCAGATGCAGAGAGAGCTGGCTGAGACTAGGGCGGATTTGAGGCTTGTCGAGCCTGAAAACATTCATATAACTGTGCGTTTTTTGGGGAATATAACCACTAATATGGTTGACAAAATTTTTGAGGGTATGCGGAAAGTTCAGTTTGTTCCCTTCGTCGTTAAAATTCAAGGGGTTGGCGCATTTCCCGATTTGCGCTATCCAAGGGTTGTTTGGGCTGGAATTAGGGAAGGCTCTACTCAGTTGAGAGGTATTTTCAGCCAACTTGAGCCTTATCTACGTGGTTTGGGTTTTGCTCCAGATCCTAAAGGGTTCAGTCCTCACTTGACTATTGCTCGTGTTAAAAGTGGACGGAATAAGGCTGCGCTTGTAAAATTTCTGATGGAAAATGTGGACTACGAGTTTGGTATTGTCCGCGCAGAATGTTTAAGGCTCAAAAGGAGCGACTTGACACCTAAAGGTCCCATATATTCAACGCTTAGAGAATACTGTCCTCAAAAACAGTAGCCGGATAAGTGGCTGAATTATGTTTGCTGAGCTGGAAAAAGTTTGCAAAGATGTTCTGGAGAGGGTTACACCCACAAGGGAAAAGCGTGAAAAAATAAAGGTATTAGCAAAAGAACTAGAAGCGAAGGTAGCTTCTGCCGCAGCAGATTTTGGTGTTAAGGCAATTGTGCGCTTGGAGGGCTCCATTGCTAAGGACACTTGGCTGAGTGAAGAGCCTGAAATAGACGTTTTTATGCGTTTGCCGACAAGCATACCCCGCAAATCTCTGGGCGAAGTAGCCCTAAAAATAGCGAGGCGGGCGACTGAAGGCGCACGACAAGTGGAACGCTTCGCCGAACACCCCTACCTCGAGGCTTTCATTGGCGATGTTAGGGTTAACATTGTGCCATGCTATGACGCTAAGCCTGGAGAGTGGCTAAGCGCAACAGACCGAACGCCATACCACACGGATTATGTGAAAAAGCGTTTAACCAGACAAATGAAAGACGAGGTCCGCCTACTAAAAAGGTTTATGAAAGGTGTGGGCGTTTACGGCGCTGAAATAAAGGTGGGCGGCTTTAGCGGATACTTATGCGAACTTCTAATCATAAGTTATGGAAATTTCGCCAACACTTTGAAGGCTTTTGCACAGCATAAAAGGCGCATGGTAGTGGATATAGAAAACCATTATAGGGGGAGGGAGGACGAACTTCCACTATTATTTAGCGAACCCTTGGTGATAGTCGACCCCGTCGACATGGGAAGGAATGTGGCTTCAGCTGTACAATCACAAAAGCTTTACACTTTTGTGGCGGCAGCAAGAGCCTTCCTAGAAAAGCCAAGCCTAAAATTCTTTTACCCGCCGGAAACAAAGCCACTAACAACAAAAGAGCTTAAAGCAAGAATAAGCACGCGGGGCTCCATAATGCTCTTTGTGGTTTTTGGAAAAGTTGAGGCAGTTCCAGACGTCTTATGGGGTCAGCTTTACAAGTCTCAGCGCTCATTAACGAAGCTTCTTGAGCTAAATGACTTTGGCTTGTTGCGATGCACAGCTTGGAGCAGCGAAAAGGACCTAAACGCCTTCGTATTCGAGCTTGAAAGCCGCTACCTGTCGCCAGTAAAAAAGCATCTTGGACCGCCGATGGAGAAAGAGCGCGAATGTAAAAGCTTTCTGACAAAATATGCAGATAGTGCGGGAACTGTTGCTGGTCCCTATATTGAAGATGGCAGATGGGTCGTCCATGTTAGGAGAAGATACACAGACGCGGCTGCCCTTTTATATGAAAGATTGAAGGATGGCGGAAGAAGTGCTGGAATAGCCAAAGAAATAGCGCAAGTGCTCCAGCATGGATTCAAAATTCTGGTTAACGATGAAATAGCAGAAATCTACGAAAAGGATAGTGAATTTGCAAAGTTTCTCACAGAGTTTCTGTCTGGCAAGCCGAAGTGGCTAGAAGATATGTAAACCTAAAGCAGCCATTAAGGATGCGCCTAGGGCCCAACAATAAAACGCGAAAAGGTGAAACTTTCCACATTCAATTGTTTTCCAAAGAAATTTCAGGGCAAGGTAGCCAACAACCATAGCCACAACCATGCCAAAGGCAACTTCGGCGAAACCAAAACTTGAAGCAGCCAACAAATTAAATTGCTCGGAAAGGGTTAGTGCCAAAGCGCCTATTATGGCTGGAATCGACAATAGAAAGGAGAATTTGAAGGCTTTATCGCGCTTCATCCCAAGCAGAAGAGCTGCTGTAATCGTTAAGCCGCTTCTAGAAAGCCCTGGAACAACCGCTATGCCCTGAGCAACACCAATCAAAAAGGCCTGCCAAAAACCAATTTCATCCGCCTTTTCCTTTTCAACTCTCGCGAGGCACAGCACCACACCGCACACAATAAAAGCCAACGCTATGAACAAAATTTCGCCGAAAACAGCTTCTAAAAACATGTGAAAAGCCAGTCCGATAATAATGGTTGGTATTGTCCCAACAATTATGAGTGGAATAAATTTTCCATAATCAGACTTGAAATTTAGGCGTTTGAGGGCTGACAGAATTTTTTGGATGTCGCTTCTGAAGAAGGCTACCACAACGGCTAATGTTCCGAGATGGAGAACAACGTCGAAAAGCACCGGAAGCGTTAGATTTAAAGCCCTTTCAGCAAGCTTCAAGTGTCCAGTGCTGGATATGGGAAGCCACTCCGTTAAACCCTGAATTACGCCAAGAATCATGGCCCTGATTAACCGGTCAAAGCTCATGTCGGCTACCTTATTAATCAAAGGTGAAGAGTGACTTTGCAATTGTTTAATATTAAAACTTGTGCCTCTTTAGGAAGCTTCTATTTTAACATCGTCTATGTAATATGTTAAATAGGCTTCCCATCGTACGGAAATCCCAACAGCAACCCATAATTCCCCGCTTGAACTTGAGTCTAGAACCGTTGAGTACTCATAGCTTTTCCATCCGGCCACTTCATTGGCTGCCCCGATAACTTTGAAGTCTTCCTCTCTTTCAGGGTCTTCAACGCCAACATATGCACATATAGCTGCTAATGTATTGATGCTTTCTTGCTCGCTGTAAAGCCAGAAAGAAACCTTGAAGTGTGAACGCTTGCCAGCTTCAATTTTCGTTTCAATCCAGATGGTTCCATCATCCTGCCGCCCATCTATAAAAAACTCTAAAGAATTTTGTCCCGAATGCGGAACATTTGATGCTCGGCTTATGTGCCATTCCACTGGTTGCCCCGGATTGTTTGGGTCTTCTGGAACATCTGCGTCTACAATCCACCTTCCAAAACCATTTTCGAAGCTCTCAAAATATGTCATAAAATTAGATCGCAAAATCCACGCGCCAATCGCGCTGAGCGCTATGGCAATTACCGTTAAAACAATTAGAATTACATATGCTCTTTTCAAAACCCACACCTTTACAGCTTATAGAAAAGATCTCTATATAATTCTACAGCTTAGAACAAAACCCTTCAGTCTATAATTAAGCTTAAAGACCATCGAGACGCTTATTATCTCCTCAAAGGTGAAAATGTTATGGCTGAGTATCCACCTGGAAGCCGTGAAGACCGTGAGATGTTGGCTAAAATCCCCATGGAAAAACTCATGGACTATTTCTTCTTACAGATTAGGAATTTGTGGAGGGTTGACGGCTTATACTTCCTCGCTATAGAGGGGAAGTTTGGGACTGGGGCGGCAACGGAAATTGATGCTGGTGTTTGGGAGGCTATGGCTGCCATCGAAGCCAAAAGTCTTCAAAGGATGTTTGGTGTGGGCGAAAACCCAGACATACCAACCATTATGAGGCTTTTGCGTTTGACAAGTTGGGCTTTAGACCAGCCCTTCAAAACCGTGGAGGTTTCCGCCGAAAAAGCCGTTTTAAGCGTAAACCGTTGTAGAACACAGGAGGCTAGGCTAAATAAGGGTTTGGGCGAGTTTCCATGTAAAAGCGTCAGATTCGGCTATTTGAAGAATTTTGCAAAAACACTAAACCCGAATATTGAGGTTAACTGCCTCGTCTGCCCGCCGGACTCACATCCAAATAATTTATGGTGCCAGTGGGAGTTTAAGCTTCAACCTTAATGCTCCTTTTTGCTCGAAGTTTTTCTCCTAAGCTTTCCGCCCATGCCTCAACCTTGCCAAAATCACAAGCGTTGGCTATTGTGAAGCCTAAAAATTTCATTCTCCCACCAAAAGCTTCGGTTGCAACAGGCTTCACGTGGGGAAACCTCTCCAACAATCTTTCAATATACTTTTTTACGGCGCTTTTGTAGCTTTTCGGATTGCCAGCTTCCAAAGATAAAATGAAAAGGGCAACATTTTTCCCTCGAAAATCGTTCCTTTCAAGAAAGCTTACTGCTTCTTTGTAAACTTGCTGCACTCTAACACCGCCTCCAACAATAACGTTCTTATACGGGGAAATATCTGGTGATGGATTCTTCCTCAAGTTAACAACGTCAACATCAAAACCGCATTTTTGCCTTAAAACCTCTGCAATTTTGATGGCAACCTCTCCAGTGGCGCCTCCTCTAGTGGCGTAAGCTATCAAAGTCTTGTTTTCACCCACAATAATCACACCTTGAAATGCTTATCCTTCTCTATTTAAGTATCACATATAAAGCTAAAAAAGAAAATGGGGAAAATAGGATGCTTCAGATAAAAGGGTTAAACGTAAACTAGTACCTTCGCCTTTGATTTCTTCTCTTCATCCAGCACTCTCGACAGTAAACTGGTCTGCTTGGGTCTGGAACGAAGGGAACTTCGCATTCTTGACCGCAATCAGAACAGACTGCCTTGTGCATCTCTTTACCAGACATTTCGCCTACTCAACTCCTTTAACTTATATTGTGCAAAAGCCGCTGTTAAAAAAGCAGTTTTGCACGACCAACATATAGGCTATAAAGATCCATATAAGAGTTTGCAACAGAAAATTCATGAATGAATGTAAAGAAAAGCCGCAGACGTTAATTGGTAATGACAAGGGTCTTCTGCTTTTCCGCTGATATGAAGTTTGAGACTCTTACACCTATAAGCCTTATTTTCCTTTTTGGTTTTAAGTAGTCTTGTATGAGTTCTCTTGCCGTCTTCTTTATGTCTTGGAGGCGGTTTGTTATGAATGGTAGTGTTTTGCTGCGGGTGTGGGTTTCGAAGTTTTCGTAGCGAACCCGCACGGTAACCGTCTTAAAGTATAACTGCTGCGCCATGAGGTCGCTGTGGACCTCTTCTGCTAACTTTTCCAAAGTGTATAAAACAAGGTTGAAGTCTGATACGTCTTCTTCAAAGGTTATGTCCCTACTTATGGATTTTATTTGCCGCTGCTCTTCGACTTCGCTTTTGTCTATGGCGTGCGCCATCAAATAGAGCTGAGTTCCCATCACCCCGAAGGTTTCCGTTAGCACCGTTGGATCGTAGCGGGCTAAATCCCCAATAGTTTTTATCCCCATCGCTCTAAGTTTCCGCTCTGTTTTTCGTCCAACCCAAAGGAGCTTGCGAACCGGAAGAGGGGCAAGGAACTTTTCAGCTTCGTTCTCTCGGACGGTTGTTAGACCGTCTGGTTTTCGGTAGTCACTGGCTATTTTGGCTATGAGCTTGTTGGGTCCGATTCCAATCGAGCATGTGAGCCCTTCCTTTTCCATAATTTCCTTTTTTATTTGGCGGGCCAGGGCTTCTGCTTCAGTGTAGTCTGTAGCCTTTGTAGTCACGTCTAAGAAAGCTTCATCTATTCCCCAGCTTTCAAATTTGTCAGCGTACTTACGCAGAATCGCCATAATTCTCTCTGAAACTTTTGTATAAAGTTCATAGTTTACTGGTAGGTAGATGGCGTGTGGACAGAGCTTCCAAGCTTTCGAGATGGGCATGCCTGACCTCACGCCGTACTTGCGGGCTTCATAGTTGCATGTGCTTACCACTCCCCGTCCTTTTCCCTCTTTTGGGTCTGCGCCTACGATGACTGGTTTTCCTCGGTATTCTGGGTGCTCCCGCTCTTCTATGGCTGTGAAGAAATGGTCCATGTCAACGTGGAGTATTATGCGTTTTTTCTCAGCCATAAACCCGACTTTTCCAAAGTCCCTTTTTCAAGTTGCTAATCAGTTTTCTTGAAATTTGAAT
>JAWCQV010000036.1:0-6170 GCA_038869575.1 Bathyarchaeia archaeon
TTCGACATATTCGAGCACAAGCTTGTACCAAAACATGAAATCTTAACAGCAGAAGAACGCGAAAAAGTCCTAGCCCAATACAGAATAAAACCATATCAGCTGCCCCAAATAAAGGCATCAGATCCAGCAGCAAAAGCCATAGGAGCAAAGCCTGGCGACATACTACGCATAATACGAAAAAGCCCAACAGCAGGCGAACACATAGCCTATAGGTACGTAGTAGAATAAGCAGAAATAGGTTCATTGTCTGAGTTCGGAAAGCGCCTTGTTTAACAGGTTTTCCATACGCCTATACTCTTCTAGAAGCGCCTTACCAAAACTTGTGAGTTCTGCGCCGCCACCGCCTTTTCGGCCTCCCCTGTAAGTTTTTACTATAGGCTTGTCCACTGTCCTCTCAACCCTTCTTATATAACTCCAAACATAACGATAAGACATACCGAGCTTTTTAGCAGCTTTTGTTATTGAGTGTTCTTTTTCTACTTGTTCTAGGATTTGGGCTCCACCCTTCCCTATTAAGGGTTTTTCACAATGTTCCAGCCATATTTTAAAAGATAGCTTATGTTTTGTTTGATTTCGCATTTTGTTTCGAGTATTAGCCACGTTATGCTTATAAGCTTATTCGATATGAATACAAAAACACAACGAGGAGGTAACATTAAATTATAAATAAAGAAACACCGCTGTCCACGAGCAAAATTTCAGCAGCCCTCCTCTTCGGAGTCCTTTTAGGGGCAGCTGCTGGACTAATAGGTGTAGGAGGGGGCGAATTCAGAACGCCAATACTGCTCTATGTTATTGGTCTTCCAGTTGTGACAGCCATAGCCGTAAACCTACTTGTCGGCTTACTAACAGTTGTGGTTTCGTTTTTTAGACGTTTCCAGTTAGGTTTGCTAAACGGGCAAAGCGTCAACATAGCCATAATCATGTCTATAACATCAATTGTCGGAGCCTATCTCGGGGCGCTTTTAACCAACAAGATTCCAGAACAACCATTGAAAAAGCTTTTGGCAGCCTTCCTCATAATTGTAGGCTTAAAAATTGGGCTTGAACCCTTCATCCAAACACCCTTAATACTTACCCTCACTTTGGGTTTTGTGGAGGAAGCTCTTCTAGCAGCCTTAATTGGTTTGGCAATAGGTGTCATTTCTGGAACTCTGGGGGTTGCGGGCGGCGAGTTCAGAATTCCAGCCCTAATCTACATTTTCAGCCTAGACATAGTTGCGGCTGGAACAGCTAGCCTCCTCGTTTCCATACCAACAGTAGCTTCCGGCTTTTTGAAGCATCATAACATGGGACACATGAACAGAAAAGCCACAATAATAGCAGTCGCCATGGGCGTAGGCTCCGTGCTGGGCGCTTTTATAGGCGCATCCTACGCGGGAGTTGTGGAAAAGGAAATTCTAAAAGCGCTGCTCGGCGCGATCCTAATCTTGGCAACGGTTCGAATGATGACAGAACCTTAAGAGCTAACGCCTTTCCTCTCGTTTTTTAGTTCGTAAAGAATTACTAGCGCTTCGCCGATGGGGATACCAAGCCTAGATGCAAGTTCAGAAGGTGTAATATCCGGATTCTCATGGAGCAAAACATCCCTTGTATAAGCCTTATGATGGGGATACATAACCATAGCGTGAACCGTTTCCACAAGTATGGGCCAAAGCTTCTCTTTGGCGTATTCTTCAAGACTCATAACTCATCGGAAAGAATATTCATGAAAGTTGGTTATTTCAGTTTACTCTTCAGAGCCGCAAGGGTCACCGATGCCATGAGACTTTTTCCCAAACTCCTCGAAGCTTACAATTTTTTCTAACGGTTTCCGACGCCTGATTAAATGGAGCACCTTGCCTGTTAAGTCGAATTTCTCTCTTGGATAGCCCATAGCCAACAACGCCACAACACGGTAGTTTTCTGGAATTTTAAGTAATTTACGCACTTGGCTCTCGTCAAAACTTCCAACCCAGCACGTTCCAAGTCCCATGCTCGTGGCTGTTAAAACCATGTTCTGCATGGCTATGGCGACGTCTACCATAAACCATTTGGAAGAAGCTTTCCAGTCTCCACAACCAACAATAACGACCGGAGCCTCTTTTAGAAATTTGGCGAAGGGTGCCTGAGCTAGCTTCTCCCGCTTTTCAGCATCAGTAACAACTATGAAGTGCCAAGGTTGGATGTTGCTAGCCGAAGGTGCAAGCCTACCAGCCTCCAAAACACGCATAAGCTTATTTTTCGGAATGGATGTCGGTTCGTAGGCTCTTATTGAACGTCTTATCTGAACGGCCTCAAAAACTTCCATGCCTCTCCAGCCCCTGCCGAAAAGAGCAAGAAACGATATAAAGTGCATGTAAAATAAGTTTTTGGTGAAATCTGCATAAACAATTCTCGGTAAAGTTTATTTCCGGCGAAGCTTCTTGGCTACAAATTCAAAAAGGGCTAGGCATGATTAGGGCTGTTGTCTTTGACCTAGATGGGACAATAGTCAAATTCAATATTGATTTTAGAGCGGTGAGAGCAGATGTTAGAGGCTTTCTAATAAAGGAGGGAGTTCCAGCCTCAGTCCTATCCATTAACGAAAGCATATTTGAAATGCTCAAGAAAATGGAAATTTTCATGAAAAATAACAATAAACTAGCAAGTAAAATAGAAGAAGTCCGGAGTAAAGCTTTAGCAATAGCAGAAAAATATGAGTTAGAAGCTGCAAAAACAACAAGCCTACAGCCAGGAATAAAGGGAATTCTAAAAACCTTGAAAGGCATGGGCTTAAAGATTGGAATATGCACGTTAAACAGCCAAAAATCGGTGGAATACATCCTTAAAAAATTTGGGATTGGCGAGTTTTTTGACGCTGTGACTACAAGAGATCATGTTAAAAACGTCAAACCAAATCCAGAACACCTTGAAAACACATTAAAAGCGCTGGGGGTAAACCCAAAAGAAGCTCTTGTCGTGGGAGACAGCCCGGCAGATATGAAATGTGCAAAAGAGCTCGGCGCAGCAGCCGCAGCTCTACCAACGGGTGTTTCAACACCGAAGGAGTTAGCAGACGCTGGAGCAAACTACATAATAACAACAATAACAGACATACCAGCCCTAATAGAGCAAATAGACACCTCCAAAAGCATTTAATAGAAAGCGTAGACTATTTCAGAATAATCCTTGGCGAATTATTTGTGGAGAAAGAGCTGATGAGAGAAGAATCCACATGGTGGATTGGAGATGCAAAAAGGTGCTTAACAAAGGCCGAAAAATACTTGGAGCTCGGCTTCTACGAAGACTGTGTCTTCAATTGTCAACAAGCCCTAGAAAAACTGTTTAAAGGCTTAGCGATTGAGCTTCTTAAAAAGAGACCTACTAAAACTCATAAACTTACAACCCTTTATAAGCCGTTGGAGAAACACGTCCCAATAGACGAGGAGCTTAAGGATTTCCTTTCGCTTATATCGCCCTACTACTTTATCACGCGTTACCCAGACATTGCAATGGGACTGCCCAGCGAAATAATAACTGAGAAGTTTGCAAAAGAATGCCTAACGAAAACTAGGAGGATTTTCGATTGCTTTCAGAATCTTATATCGAAAAGGAAGTGAGACGCTACCTAAGAAGTTTGCCAATTAAAGTAGACTTCGCCATCCTATTCGGCTCAACAGTTTACGGTGAAAGACTAAAAGACAGCGACATAGACCTAATAGTGGTTTCGAAGGATTTTGAGGGAATGCCCTTCGAGAGAAGAATGCTAATATTGCAGAAGAGCTGGAAACACGACGTGATGCTTGAAGCCTTCGGATTTACACCAAAAGAATTTGCAAAACTCAAAAATAAAAGCATAGTTGTCCAAGAAGCTGTCGAAAAGGGAAAGAAAATTCTATTTCGCAGAAGATGATTGCTAAAGCGGTTTAAAATGGTATCTTGGCCATTGGGGCCATTGTTGGGCCTGTTGGGGCTCTTCAAATTCCATTTTTAAGCGCATTCCAACCTTGATTTTATCCAGCGGGACATCCTTTATCATTCCAGGGATCTTTACGCCGTCTTCTAGTTGGATTATGCCTACCGCGTATGGCGCCATGCTTTGGAATTGGGTTGGCGCAACGTGAATTATTGTGTATGTTATGAGTTTGCCAGATGTTGACAGTTCAGTCCATTCGAATTCTGTTGATAGGCATTTGTCGCATAATGGTCTTGGCGGCAGGTGGATTTTTCCACATTTTCGGCATTTTCCACCCAACAGTTTTTTCTGGCTTATGTTTTTGTAGAATTGTTCAATTGTGAAGGCTTGTGGTTCTGCCATACTTTATCCTCTTCTGTAGATGTGTACTGTGGCTGTGGCGCCTGAACCCCCAACATTATGAGTTAAGCCTATTTCTGCGTCTGCCACCTGTCGCTTGTCAGCTTGTCCAGTAAGCTGTAAGTATATTTCGTAGGCTTGGGCTGTTCCTGTGGCGCCTACTGGATGACCTTTCGCTTTTAGGCCTCCGCTTGTGTTGACTGGGATTCTGCCCTTCAATGTTGTTTCGCCTTTTTCTGCTAGTTTTCCGCCTTCGCCGGGTTTGCAGAAGCCTAAATCTTCGTAGGCTATTATTTCGGCTATGGTGAAGCAGTCGTGAACTTCAGCCACGTCAACATCTTGCGGCGTTATGTTAGCCATTTCGTAGGCTTGTTTTGCGGCTAGTTTTGCGGCTCTAAGCGACGTGAAGTCTTCCCTTTCGTAAATGCCAATTGTGTCGCTTGCTTGTCCGCTTCCAATTATGTGTACCGGCGTGTCCGTGTACTTTTTGGCTAGTTCAGGCTTTGCCAGTATGAGGCAACTTGCCCCATCCGTTATGAGCGAACAATCGTATAGTTTTAGGGGCCAAGCGATAACCCGCGATGTTAAGGCTTGTTCTAGGGTTATTTCCTTTTGCATGTGGGCCTTGGGGTTTAGGCTCCCATTATAATGGTTTTTTACTGCTATGTGGGCCAATTGCGTTTCTGTTGTGCCATACTTGTGCATGTGGGCCGTTGCCATCAATGCAAAAAGTCCTGGAAAGGTTATGCCATGCCACTGTTCGAAGGGGAAATCCGAAGCCATGGCCAGAAACTCCGTGACTTCGGGGGTGCTTCGATGAGTCATTTTCTCAACGCCACCAACCATGACAACATCGCACAAGCCCGAAGCAACCGCGTATATGGCTGCCCTTAAGGCTGCACCAGAAGAGCTGCAAGCCGCCTCGGTTCTTGTTGCTGGTATATGCAGCAAGCCAGCCCAGTCTGCTGCTGTGGCGCCTGTGTGCCCCTGATGCTCATAGGATTCGCCCATATGTCCAATAAATAGGGCTTTTATGTCCCGTTTCGGGTCTAGTTTTGGACAGCGTTCATAGGCCTCCTTCGCCGCTTGGGCGAAAATTTCACGGGCGTATAAGCCTTCAAGCCTCCCGAATTTTGACAGGCCTGCAGAAACTATTGATGCTACAGGTTTTCCCTTCAAAGTAAACTTCTCCCGAAGTTGGCCTTATGGAGAGAATCCATAGTTGAGAACAAGTATTTAAGTTTCTTCAACACTTCGGCTTGTTTTCCACGAAAAGTTTTATGTGAACACTGGTTTAAACTATAGCCTCTAAAATAAAGGGAAGGAGAAATTATGAGCGAAGTGGCAATTGTTGGTGTTGGATGTGTCGGCTTCAGACCAATAATGCCAGAGCTTTCCTATAAGGAGTTGATGTTTGAGGCAGCGGTTAAAGCCTACGAGGATGCTGGCGGAATAAACCCTAGAGAGGACATAGACGTTTTCGTGACATGCGCCGAAGACTATTTGGAAGGTTTCAGCATATTCGACGAGTTCGTCCCAGACCAGCTTGGCGCAGCCCTACGCCACCTGTTCACCGTTTCGGGCGACGGCATGCTTGGACTGGCAACAGCCTACATGCTGATAAAGACTGGCTATTTTGACACAGTTGTTGTGGAAGCCCACAGCAAAGCCTCAGACATGCTGACATACATGGATATTGTGCAGTTTGGGCTTGACCCTATTTTTAACAGACCTTTAGGCGGGCATCCCTACTACATTGCTGGCTTAGAGATGAACCGCTATATGCATGAAACTGGCACGACTGAGGAGCAGTGTGCCCAAGTTGTGGTCAAAAACAGGAGAAACGCCATACTGAACCCGTATGCGGCTTATGGCGCAGACATAACCCTAGACC
>JAWCQV010000037.1:0-6126 GCA_038869575.1 Bathyarchaeia archaeon
TTTGTCCCGCACCCTAGTCTTTGATTTTTACAAGGCTGTTACAGGTATAAACTTGACAAAAGAAGAGTGGGTTACCACAAAAGCTATGAAAATAATACAGTTGCAGAGGGCAATGCTCCTCCTGGGCGGGCCAGACCTAAAATGGAGTCCAGAAATCCACGATGACAATCCACCCCGCTTCTACGAGCCACTGCCATCAGGACCATACAAAGGCAAAACAATTGATAAGGCCCGTGTGGACGAGGAGAAACGCAAATACTATGAACTTATCGGCTGGGACGAAAGGGGCATACCAAAATCCGAAACTCTCAGAAGGCTTGGACTAAACAACGTTGACAAAGCCTTAGAAAAGCTCCGATAAAACCAAGGTTTTTGCGCTTCGATGCTTTACAAGGGCTGTCACTTCAGTTTTTGGCTATGGCATTATACGAATGATCTTTGTCGGCGTAACTATTATGGAAACCTTTCTATCTTTTTCTTCAAAAGGCACATTTTCGACTACTTGTAAGTCGTGAACTGTTGTTACGACTGGAATTCGTCCAAATCTTTTCTCTAGAATTTCTATTTCTATGTCGCCGTAGCCGTGTCCCTTTCCAAGCCTATGCCCCTTTATGTCAACAGCCACCGAACCCTCAACTATTAAGTCTGGCTTTGGAAAGCTTTGAGTTTCAACTCCAAATTTGAAGGCGCCCTTTATTGTTGAGGCAAAGCGCTCTTTGCCTTTTGTTTTTGCTGGTTCTATTACTATGAAGCCCCGCTTTAGACGAGGTGAAGCCATAATTAGGATTTTTCCATCTTTTAAGGCGTTTTCTCTCACCTTGCGCTGAGGCGAGTCTGGATTAACGAAAATAACCTTTGCCCTTTTCCATTCCTCAAGCTGTCGAAGTTTATCTGCGGCGGCTTCTGCTCCGATAAAATTTGGAATTCTCCCCTTACATGGAAGCGGAAAAGCTGCCACTCCAAACTTTTCCATTTCGCGCCAGATTTTCTCTCGGAGTCTCTGCTTCTCATCTGCAATCTTCGACATTTAGGATGAAAAAGGTTTTGAAGGCTTTAAGATTTTAGATTATTCCGAGTTTTTTGCCGCCTTCTTTGAAGGCTTCGGCTGCTCTGTCAAGCTGTTCTGTTGTGTGTTTTGTGCATACTTGGACGCGGATTCTGGCTTTATCCCTTGCAACCATTGGATAAAATATTGGCAGTACGAATATGCCCTTCGTCCATAAGTAGTCTGCCAAGTCCCTTGCAGCCTTGCTCTTTCCGCACATGACTGGAATTATTGGAGTTTCCGTATTGCCAGTGTCAAAGCCAGCGTCTTGCAGCGCATCTAGCAGGTGGTTGCGATTCTCCCAGACGCGGCGGACGTGTTCCGGTTCTGTTTCAAGGACGTCTATTGCGGCTATGCAGGCCGCAGCCACTCCCGGCGGGACGGCGCCGCTGAGGAGCCAGCTTCTAGCCTTGTTGTAGGCGAAGTTTCGGAGCTCTTCGCTTCCGGTTATGTGTCCGCCTATTACGCCGAACGCTTTTGAAAAAGTTCCCATTTCCACGTGCACTTCATCACGCCTAAGCCCGTAGTGGCTTACTATTCCGCGTCCGCCATCGCCTAAAACGCCCTCACCATGGGCGTCGTCCACATAAACGCCAGCGCCATGCTCCTTTGCAATTTTCGCTATTTCCCGTAGTGGCGCTGTGTCTCCGTCCATGCTGAAAACTCCGTCTGTTATTATCCATATGTGGTTGTAGGGCGGGTCGTGTTTTTCTGCTTCTTCCATAACGCGGGCTAAGTCTTCAACATCCTTGTGTTTGTATATGGCTCTGTCCGCTCTGCTTAGCCTACAGCCGTCAATTATTGAGCCGTGATTAAGCTCGTCTGAAACTATTAGGTCGCCTTTATCCACGAGTTGAGGTATAAGCCCCTCATTTACCATGAAACCAGTCTGGAATGTAAGCGACGCTGGAGCTCTCTTAAACTTGGCTAAGCGTCTATCCAGCTCTTCATGAAGTATCATGTTCCCCGAAATCGACCTGTCACTTCCAGCCCCGGCGCCGTACTTTCGCGTTGCTTCTATCATGGCGTTGACAACTTTCGGATGGGTTGCAAGGTTTAGATAATTGTTGGCGCATAACATTAAAACCTCTTTTCCATTAACTATGCATATTGGCTCGCTGGCAGACTCTAAAACCTTAAGCTCCCAGTTCAGGTTCTCCCGCACTAAGCGCTCATATTCCTCAGCCAAATAACGTGTAGGATGCCTCTTAACCATTCTCCTCCACCTTTGAATAAGTCTAATTTTAAGGCGCTTTTAACACTTCCTATAAGATTACGGCAGAAAGGAACATTTAAAGGCGGCCTTCAGTAAAACGCCTAGAAAGCTTCTCAATCATGTCACGAGTCATAGAAGCCAAATCATATTTTGGGCTCCAACCCCAATCCTCGCGAGCCGCACTGTCGTCTATGGACATAGGCCAAGAATCAGCAATCTTTTGCCTAAAATCCGGCTTGTACTCGCAGACAAAATCTGGAATATGTTTCCTAATTTCCGCTACAAGCTCAGCTGGAGAAAAGCTCATAGCCGTAACATTATAGCTTGTGCGACACTTTATACGTGACGCATCGGCCTCCATTAATGTTACAGCCGCGTTTATGCAGTCTGGCATATACATCATTGGCAGAACGGTGTCAGCCCTTAAAAAGCACGTGTAACGCCTACGCCTAACGGCTTCATAAAAAATTTCAACAGCATAGTCTGTTGTGCCCCCACCAGGGGGAGTTTCGCTGCTTATTATTCCGGGATAACGGACGCTTCGAACGTCAACATCATAGCGGAGAAAATAATAGTTGCATAACAGCTCACCGGCAACTTTCGTCACGCCATACATGGTTCTTGGAATTAAAACAGTATTTTGGGGAGTTTTAACACGAGGTGCTTCAGGACCAAAAACGGCTATGGAACTTGGCCAAAAAACCCTTAAACCATATTGCCTTGCAATTTCTAATACATTGTAGAGGCTTCCCAAGTTAATGTTCCATGCTTTTTGCGGGTTTTCTTCACCAACAGCTGAAAGAACAGCAGCCAAATGATAAACGGTGTCGATGTCATGTTCCTTGACGATTTCTTCGACGCCCTCCCTTCTTGTAGCGTCAATAAATTCGAAGGGGCCTGAGCCTAGCAGGGCTTCGCCTGGTTTTCTTTTGTGTCCGGCGGCGATCACGTTTTCTCCGCCATATTTGTTCCGTAGCTCCAGTGTGAGTTCGGAACCGATTTGTCCTGTTGCCCCCGTGACAAGAATTTTCTTTGAATGCTTTCTGTACATGGAGACACCAAGCTTGCAGAAAAGGGCTTTAAAAGGATTTAGGATATATAAGCTTCTGAGGAAATATACCCGTTTTAACCGTTGAATTGGCGCTTATTCAAGCACTTGGGCCTGCTTAAACGAGTACCATGCGATGGCAAACAGTCCAGTAATGTAGGCAAAAGCCACAATCAGTGACCTGAAAAGTACAAACCACAAGGGCTCCCTGAATAGTTCTGTAAAAGGGTTTCCGGAGGCAAAACTAAACTTTAGGTAGGCTACTTCTGTTGATGGGTAGAGCACACAATTTATTATGTTAGCAGCTATATTGTCGGTTCCTGTTGATATGCTCCTCGTTATTGTTCCGTTATCTCTGATAAACCCCGCTGCACCGTTTCCGGGAAGATAGTTTAGAATCCACGCTTGTTCTGTGAAGACGGAGATTATCCCTGAGCTTATGTTTAACGCCATGTAGATGCCGAAAGTTCCAAGGGCGGCTAGCAACGAATTTTTTGAGAGAGTCCCAATAAATATGACTATGGCAATCCAGACAAAAGTGCTGATTATAGTGCCTATTAGTGAAAGGGGCAGCAAGTGAAGGTTGTTTTGGGGACCATAAATTATCCAACCGCCAACAGTCATGTAAATAAGGAGGCTTGTATAGGCGGCAAAAATGGTTATGAATGCCGCTAGAAGCTTGCCAATGAAAATCATGGTTCTCGAAACCGGCTTTGTTAACAATGGAACAATTGAGCCGCTTTCAAATTCGCCTGAAATGCTGTTCATGGCTATGGCCACTGCGAAGAGAAACATGCCCATTCCACCCAATCCAACTCCCGTGCTAATTACGTAGTCAGGATCCTTTGGCAGATATTCACTGACGCCAGCGATGTTGCGTAGTATAACTGGCAAAACTAGGTTCAAAGTGGCGAGGGCGAGGGCGAGCACCATTACGCCGATGAACTTCTTTTTCCGAATGTTCCAAAGCAGCTCGTATTTCACAACTGCCCAGAAGCGGGATGCCCAACCACTCCAAGTTTTTGCCTTCATCACTTTCCACCTCCGGATTCCGCAATAAGCTGCATGAAAACCTCTTCGAGGGTTCGCCCCTTAAGGTTCATGGAAACTATTACGCCGCCAGCCCTTGTTATCTCTTGAGAAATTTGCGGTCTAACATCGTCATGAGTTTTTAGCTCTAATACCAGCATTTTACCTTCTTGCTCAACACTGGAAACGAATGGAAGCTTTCTTAACGCATCAGCGACGGAGTCTAATGGTTTTGCCAACTCCACCACAAGCGTGGTAGCTCCAGATATCTTGTTGTAAATGTTTTGAAGTGTGTCTGAGGCTAAAGCGACACCTTTATGAATTATTGTCACGTGCGTGCAGACCTGTTCCACCTCAAAAAGCAAATGCGAAGAAAGGAATACTGTTCTTCCTTCCTTCGCTATGTTTTTCACAATTTCCCTAACTTCAACCATTCCAACAGGGTCTAAGCCAAGGCTGGGCTCATCCAAAATGACCAGTTCAGGATCGCTTAACAAGGCTTGGGCTATGCCTAGGCGCTGCTGCATTCCCTTGCTGTATTTTCCGATCAAGTCTTTTTCTCTGCCCCTAAGCCCAACCATCTCCAGAAGCTTTGGTATCTGCTCCCTTCGCTGTTGTTGAGTCATTCCATACATTCTCCCATAAATGTCAAGGAGCTCCCAACCCTTCAAATGCTTTGGAAATTTGGGAAGCTCAGGCATATAACCCATTTTAAGGCGGGTTTCCGGCACATCTCCATACACTTCTTGTCCAAGAACCTTAACAGCGCCTTCATCTGGTCTTAAAAGTCCAACTAAAACCTTTATTGTTGTGGTTTTTCCAGCGCCGTTGGGACCGAGAAAACCGTGAATTGTATTCTTTTCAACTTTAAGGTTTAACCTGTTCACGGCGATCAATGAGCCGTACCTTTTTGTTAAGCCGACTGTTTCAATTGCTAAATCCATTGGGCATCCTCCTTTTTATTGTTCTATGCTCTGCAATAGTTTCTCGGCACTATTTAAGGCTAGTTTGTAGGCTACATAAGTTATTGCGAGGGCTATGATTCCGCTTATGGGCAAGGCAATATAGGGATAATAGCTGGGCAGCAATGAAACAGTCACAAAAAAGGATTGGAAAATTCTCTGAAAGCCGTATGGGAGCATTGGACCAATTATTAGTAGCCCGACCAAGGCGCAGACAGCCATATTAAGCAAGCTCCAAAGCGGCTTAACCATTTTTAGTCTTGGCAGTTCTTGGAAGTCAGCGCCCCTTATCCCACAAAAAAGTGAAACCATGCCCAGGGCGAAAGCCAAAAAAATAGATTCCAGAGCCGCTATGAATAACGCCCTAATTGATGGCGCTAGTATGAAATAGGTGGCAGCCGAGCATACAAGGATCACGATTAAGCTGAAAAGTGCGATAAAGGCGTATTTTGCTTTAACAAAGCTTTTTGCAGAAATCGGCATTGAGTTTACAAGCCATATGCCGCTTCCTTCTGAGCCAACAATTATGTTTCCTAGGGAAAAGGCGATGAAGCTTCCGGGCAGAAGTGCCATGTAAATAAACAAGAATGTGGATATTGTAGGCGGTGGTGCAGTTTCTCCCCTCATTGTGGAAAGGATAGGCATGATAATAAGAACTATAGGAATTATGAATATTTGCATGAGCTCGCGGCGTCTAGTGAAAGCCTTAAAATCTTTTCTGATTATGGCTGCTTCAAGGGGCGAAAATCCTAACCTTCCGAGAAAACCAGTTTTTGGAATGTAAACCCCGCTGGAAACTTTTATTGTTGGAGCTTCATATAAGCCG
>JAWCQV010000038.1:0-6088 GCA_038869575.1 Bathyarchaeia archaeon
TCAAACCTCAGTATTACTTTCTAAGTAAAAAGTATTACTTATAAACTTTGCTGGCGCTTAATAGAAAATTGAAGATTCAAGAAAGCAGTTCTGTTAGAATTTGGTTCAGCTGGTTTTTGTCTGTCACTTTTTTGAAGACAGCTTTTCCTGTGGCGTATAGGCGTATGACTGTTTCTCCATACGTTAGGTCGAAGATTATTTTTGCTGTGGTTTTTTGCATCGTGGCTTTTTTCAGTATTTTTGTTATTGCCTCTTCTTTTTTGTCGTACTTGAAGTGGACTATGTAGTCTTTTTCTTCTCCGCATGCCTCTTCTATTCTTGCTATGTAATCGTCCAGGACGATGCTCATAGGGACTGTTCAATCTCCTTTAAGACTTCCACCAGCCTATCGATTTCTTCTCGGGTGTTGTATATGTAGAAGCTTACCCTTGCTGATGATTTTAGCCCGAACCTTTGGTGGAGGGGTTGGGCGCAGTGGAAGCCGCTCCTTAACATTATGCCATAAGAATCTAGAAGCAGAGCCAAGTCGTGGGAGTCGAAGCCTTCAAGGTTGAAGGGAACTATGCCACATTTAACTTTCACGTCCTTTGGACCGTAAATCTTGACTTTTTGGCATTCCTGTAGGCGTTTTATGGCGTATTCGGTTAGGGCGCATTCGTGGGCTTGAACGTTTTCCATTCCAAGGTTTTTTAGGTATTTTATTGCTGCCATTAGGCCTACTCCTCCGCATATGTTTGGTGTTCCAGCCTCGAATTTCCATGGAAGTTCGTTCCACGTTATTTTGCAGCTTTTGGTTTTTGGGTTGTAGGAGACTTCCCTTATCATTTCGCCTCCTCCGTGAAAGGGCTCCATTTCTTCTAGGAGTTCTCGCTTGCCGTATAGGACGCCTATGCCTGTTGGTCCAAGCATTTTGTGTCCAGAAAAGGCTAGGAAGTCGCAGTCCAATTCTTTCACGTTTATTGGTATGTGGGGCACTGATTGGGCTCCGTCGACTAGGATGAGGACGTTGTTTTCGTGGGCGAGTTTTGCAGCATACCGCACATCATTTATTACACCAGTAACGTTTGAGACGTGTGCCATGCAGACCATTTTCACTTTTGGAGAAAGGGCTTCTTCAAGGGCTTGCTTGTTTAGAGTTCCATCTTCGTTGACGTCTATGTAGCGCACTTTGAAGCCCCTTATTTTTGAGAGAATTTCCCACGGCACAATGTTGCTATGGTGTTCCATGATGGTTACTAGGACCTCATCGCCTTGTTTGAGGTTTCGTAGCCCCCACGAGTAAGCAACTATATTTATGGCTTCTGTTGTTCCTCTTGTGAAGATTATTTCCTCTATGCTTTCTGCTCCTATGAATTTGGCTGTTTCTTCGTGGGCTTTTTCATACAGCTCTGTAGCCTCCAGCGAGAGCGTGTGCACTGCTCTGTGGACGTTGGCATTATGCAGCTCATAATACTCTTTTATGGCTTCTATCACTTGTTTTGGTTTCTGGGATGTGGCTGCATTGTCAAAGTAAATGAGAGGGTGATTGTTTATTTTGCGTTTTAAGATTGGGAAGTCTTCCTTAATCTTGTATGGGTCGAACATTATTTTTCCTCTGCCATCTTCATCTTTTTCTCTAGGATTCTTGCCAGTTCTTCCTCTTCTAGGGCTTGTTTTTCCTCAAAGGTTAGGTCTTTTGGAAGCCACTCCGGCGTTGTTTGCTTGTTTTTGTAGTAGGCTCTTATGGCGCGTCTTAGGGCGCCGACGGCTAGGATTCCGCAGTGGAATTTTACCGCTGGGAGTCCGCCAACCTCTTCCGCTACGCTTTTCCATGTAATTTTCCACGCGTCTTCAAGTTTCATTCCCTTCACTTTTTCCGTTACTATGCTAGATGTGGCTATGTTGGCGGCGCACCCATAGCTTTCAAAGGTTGCCTTCTCAACTATGTCTTGCTCGTTTATTTTAAGGTAGAAGGTTATCATGTCTCCGCATTGGGGGTTTCCAGCAACAGCCGACACGGTGGCGTCTTCCATTCTTCCAAGGTTTTTAGGGTTTCTGAATAGTTCAAGGATTTTATGGCTATAGGGCAGGGGTGCACGCGACATCCTATTCCACCACTGTTTTGCCAGTTATCCCCCTAAGCCTTTCAACGGCTTTTGGGAAAACTTCCAAAACATAGTCTATATCCTCTTCAGTATGATATCGTGTAACCTTCATGAGGATGCTTCCATGGGCTTCCTCGAATTTTCTGCCTATTGCTGTTAAGACGTGGCTTGGCTGTAATAGGCGCCTTGTGCATGCACTTCCGCTTGAAACATAAACGCCGTTTAAGCTTAACTCAATTGTTAGGGCTTCACCTTCACAGCGTAGAAAGCTTATGTTGGCATTGTCGGGCGCCCTTTTCTCGCCTTTTGGACCATTAAGGCGCACGTCGGTTATTTTCTCAAAAATTCCGTTCATGAGCTTGTCTCTTAGTTTTCGCATATGCAGAACGTTTTCTTCAAAGTTTTGAAAGGCGAGTTCGGAGGCTTCTGCAAAGCCAACTATTAGGGGCGTGTTTTCAACGCCTGGCCAAAGCTTCTGTGTGCCAAGTTGCCCTTCCAGTATTCTTTCTATGTTTACTCCATCCCTTACGTAGAGGGCTCCTATTCCGCGAGGCCCAAGTATTTTGTAGCTGCTTATTGTTGCCATGTCCACGCCCAAGTCCCGCACGTTGAATGGTATTTTCCCATAGGCATCTGAGGCATCCGTATGGAATATTGCGTTTGGGTTTTTGTCCTTGACTATTTTTTGGGCTTCTTTTATTGGTTGTATTGTTCCTATTTCATGATTTACAGCGGAAAGGCTTACGAGAACGGTTTCGCTGTTAACGGCTTCCTTCAGTTTTTCAAGGTTTATGAAGCCTTCACCATCAACAGGGATTTTCGTTACAGTAAAGCCATATTTGGTTAGCATTTCAGCCACATGCAGGACGCTTAAAGGCTCAACTTCGGAAATCACAATTTTCTTGCCCTTACCCCGCATCTGAAGGGTTGCACCCAGCAGGGCGAGGTTGTTGGCTTCTGTTTCGCCAGGCGTAAAGTTAACCTCTTCAAGGTTTTTGCATCCCATGAAGCCGGCTATTTTTTGAGCTGACTCCATTATGGCTTCAAAGGCTTCCCATCCAGGCTTGTGGGTAAGCGTTGGGTTGCCATACGCGCGTTGATTAAAGTATGGGAGCATAGCTTCAACAACTTCTGTTGGCACCATGCTTGAGTTTTCAATGTCTAAGTAGACTTCACGCTTTAATCCTTCATGAGCCCTCAAGAGTTCGCGGACATTTTCCACCATAACCTTTCAAGTCCATTCAAGCTTTTCAACTTCTAGTAGGGTTTGAGCTTATAGAAAAAGCTATTTGAACGCCAAACGACTCCTGAAGGCCAAATTTGTAACCCGCTTTAAACAACAAATAGAATACCTCTATACATTTTAAAAACAGCCGACATTAAATTTACAAAAATAAATATTCTAAAATGACTTTTGTACTTTAAGTGGCAAAATATTTTTAACCCAATAAAGAAAAATTAAACCTTTATGACGGAATACTGGCTTGACCTTTTTACTGCGGAAACTTGGGAGGAGGCACGTGAGCGCAATTTTAAGGTTACAGGTTTTAGATTGTCTAGATGGCCTATTGTTTCAAAAATCAAACTAGGCGATCTCTTTATTTGCTATATCACTAAACTTTCGCGGTTTTCCGGAATTTTGAAGGCTGTGTCGATGCCTTATAAAGACGAAGAGAAGGCAAAAAGGATTTGGAAACGCGATTTATTTCCATGCTTGGTGGATGTTGAACCGTTAATTACATTTGATTTATTGCACAGTATTCCCAAAGATGAAGTTGTCCCCAAACTCTCCATTGCTTCTAAGTGGGGCGGAATTGTTAGAGGTTCTCCCACCAGAATTCCTTTTGATGACGGGGAGCTTATAAAGAAAACTTTGGAAGAGTCAAAGGTTAAAGGTAAAGAGTATCCCATAACAGAAAGAATTACGAAAACAAAGACTGCAAAGGTTAGGCAAATTGTAAAACAAGAATATGGTGCTCCCATTGATTTCAGAGGATTACGGCACGCCCCTTTAAATGAGCAAGGTGTGGTTTATGTTTTTGCTCTTGTAGCAAGGGATATCGGCTTTACCGTAGAAGCCATCGGCACTTCTTTTCCAGATTGTGAAGCAAAACGTCAAATGGATAGAAAAGGTGAACGATGGCAAAGAGTTCGTATAGAGTTTGAGTACCTAAGCAGCGATTTTAAGAGACATGGTCATCCCGTTGAGGGTTGAGATTTAATAGTATGCTGGAAGCATGATTGGCCTGAATGCCCTTTAGAAGTGATTGAGCTTTCAGAGGTTATAAAAAACCTCGGGGCTAGATTTGAACATTAGTTATGCAACGAGGTGGCAATAATATTCTGCAATTGCTTTCAAGAAAATGCTTTATTAGGTTGACTTGATAAATATTGTGAGCTTTGCTGGCTTGTGAAGCGGGCGGTGTGAAGGCTGCTTTCTTTGCTTGTTAGTGAGGTTCAGCATAGAAATTAAGTGTTGGAGGTGAAAATGATATGAAGTATATAGGTTTTTGGAAGGTTGTTTCAGGCGACGTCATGGACGTCATTGAAAAGTTTAGGAAGATGACAGCTGAAAGGGAAAAGGGAAACGAGAAGTTTGCCAAACTGATTTTTGGGCCTTTCCAGTTCACTGGCGAGAGCAAAGGTTTCACAATGTTTGAGACCGACGACCCAGAGACGCTTACAAATATCGCAGACTTTTATACACCGGAAATTAAGTGGAAGTTCTTCTCCATAGACGACCCAACGAAAGCGGCTGATTTTTACATGACCTTGAGGAAATAGCCCATTTGGCGCTCTGAATCTAAACTCCGGTAAACAATGTTGCCAGCATTCTTATTCCAACAACAAAGAGAACAACGCCTAAAATTTTCCTTAAAGTGGCAACCTTTATTCGTCTTGAGATGGCTGGTCCTAATTGGGCACCGATGATGGCTCCGATGGTTGTTGGAATAGCCTTCTGGGGTGCGACGTTTCCGAGGAAAATGTGGGGTATAAGGGCTGCTGTGTTTGTTAGGGCCATTCCAAACTCGCTTGTTCCCGTGGCAATATAGGGTGACATCCCTAACACCAATACCATTGCTATTATGTCGATGGTGCCGCCGCCAGCTCCAAACATTCCAGCAGCAAAGCCGCTTACAAAACTTGTCAAAAGGCAGAGATAAATTGCCCGTCTAGATAGATTAAAACCGCCACGATTGATTATTTCTTCACCATCTCCTTTATTCTTCTTGATTATATGAATTGAGATTATTATTAGTAAACAACCAAACAAACCCGCAAGAAGATTAGAGGATAGAAGGGTTGTAATGAAAGCTCCAAAAATTGCGCCTGGAACATCAAGCACGTCAAGCAAGACCCCAACTTTATAATTAATTCTTTTTTGCCTAGCATATGCTATCGTGGCGGAGATTGTAGTAAAGGTCATCATCAACAAGCTGATCCCAATAGCCTGCTGGGTTCTGAGGCCGAAACCTAAAACAAGTATAGGAACTATGAGAATTCCTCCGCCTAACCCAACTAAACTACAAATGGTGGCCACCCACAAACCAGTTAATAATAGAAGTAACTCAATCATTTTCATTCTAATATTCTTGTCCTTAGCTCCTTTATTAAAATAGCTTCGCGCTTTGCTTAAGCTATTATTAGCTTATGTGTCCGACTATATGGTCATGTGTTGGGGTATTTTAGCTCGCGTAACGTTTTAAACTTGTGTCACTCTTTATTGTGCATTAAGGAACATAAACAGGCGTGTTTGGGTGAAGATTGCCGATCTGCCAGTTCCAGAGTCGGTTAAAGAGGTTCTTATTAAAGGCGGGATTGTTGAGCTTTATCCACCCCAAGAAGAAGCCATAGAAGCTGGTGCCTTGGATGGACGAAACCTTGTTTTGGCTAGTCCAACAGCTTCTGGTAAAACATTGATTGCCGAGCTTTGCGCCTTAAAGCATATTCTGGAAGGCGACGGCAAAGTCCTTTATTTGACGCCTTTAAGGGCTTTAGCCAGC
>JAWCQV010000039.1:0-6065 GCA_038869575.1 Bathyarchaeia archaeon
GGTACCCCTTATTAAAGACTTATCATCCGTCTTCCCGGATGTTGTGTACCTAACATTGCCTATCCCAATATGCCCCGGCAAACGTCCAAACCACTCTTGAATAGCGCTGGTCTTTATTTTCGGCACTAGGTCTAAGCTTCTGTGGGCATAGAATTCTCCGTTAGCGTAGGTGATGAAACCGTGGGACTGGTGCCCTCTATGGTTTTGCGCCCTCAAACCCCAGTATATATACGGAAATATGGGCTGTCTATCAAAGTTTATTGCCCCAAATACTCCGCACGCTATCTTTAGATTTTCTTCCATGTTCGGGAATAGGGAAAAGCCTCTTTATCAATTTTTAGAACAGGTTTAAATCAAATCCTGAATACTAAACCATACATTCAAAAAGCAGTTAAAATTGTTATGGCGTAAGCCTAAACTTATCTCTGGGATAAAGCGTGACTTCGCGGATGTTCTTTTTACCTGTTAACATCATTGTAAGCCTCTCTAAGCCGATAGCCCAACCGGCATGGGGAGGCATGCCATAATCAAAAGCCTGCAAATGATATTTGAAAGATTCTGGATTTAGTCCTTTCTCCTTTAGCCGCTCTATTAAAAGCTCTTTTGAAGCTATTCTGGTGCCGCCAGAAGAAAGCTCAATCCAGCGCCACATAAGGTCAAAACCCTCACAGATTTCCGGATTATCCTCTCTAGGCTTTATGTAGAAAGCCTTAGACCTTGTTGGCCACTCCGTGATAAAGTAGAAGTATGGGTGGATTTTGCCCAATGTTCTGAAGGCTGGTGTTGGTATGTCCTCACCCCAGGGAATTTCTATTCCCTCCCTCTTCAACTCTTCGAGCACTTGATCGTAGGTGAAGCGTTTGAAGGGGATTTCAGGCACATCCACTTGATGATTTAACGTTGCCAGTTCCCTTCGACATTTTTCACGGACAATTTTACACGTATGCTGCATAAGTTGCTCTAGCAACTGCATGACATCCTCGGCTGAAGCAAAAGCTTGTTCAATGTCTACTGAGACAAACTCACTTAAATGCCGCCGCGTATGAGACTCTTCAGCCCTAAAAAAGGGCCCTATTTCAAAGACTTTTTCGAGGCTCATGACCAACTGTTCCTTGTAGAGTTGGGGACTCTGCGCAAGAAAAGCCTTCCTTTCGAAATAGTCCACAGGGAAGAGCGCCGCACCGCCTTCCGTGGCTGAGGCAATTATGCGGGGAGTGTGAACCTCTATAAATCCTCGTTCAAACAAAAAGTTGCGCATTGCCTCAACAGCCGTGTGTTGAATCTTGAAGACGGCTAAATTTTCTTCACGGCAAAGATCTAACGCGCGGGCGTCAAGCCGAACCTCTAACTGCGCTGGCACTTTTCCAGCAATATCTATTGGCAACTGCGACGCGGCTGTGCTGAAAATTTTAATTTCCTTCGGAATAACTTCGACTCCTCTTGGTGTAATTTCAGTTTTCTTTACAATCCCTCTTACGCCTATACTGTATCTTCTCTGCAAAGCGTCAGACTTCGATAAAACTTCGCTGTTTACTTTCTTTCGTGGAATAGTTATCTGCACTGTTCCCTCGCGGTCCTGAAGTATTATGAAGCGTATCCCGCCCAAATCGCGAATTTCCTGAATCCATCCGAAAAGGGTAACCTCTTGTCCATCAAGTTCTGGTCGAACCTCAACAGTGTAGTGGGTTCTCCGCCAATCCCCAATAGGGTCAAGTTTCATTGTTTCACGCTCAGTTAGTCTGTAAACTCAATACGCAACGTCATGTTGCGAACTTTGCGGGCGATCTCCTTTAAAGCCTTTACATCGAATGGCGGTTGCCTCCCACCTCTCTTTCTTAAAATAACCCTAGTTTCGGTTGTCCCGTCTGGAAGCCAAATAGTGTTTATAGTGACTATACTTAAGGGGGCAAATAAATCCTCCAAAAACTTTCTATCGTCAACGCCATACTCTAAAACCCGTACAGACTTGCCGGTTTTCTCTCCCAACGCCTTAATTATTTTTCCGCCATATCCAAGAAGGCGGGGAACATCCCCTTTCCCGACGAGGACAGCTAAAGTTTTTCCGGCGTCCACGGCTTTATAAAAGTAGACATTTTGAAGAGAAGGATAGGTTTCCTCTAATGAAAGGAGTAAACGGGCAATTTTCAAATCCAACTCTGAAACTTCGCCGGACTTAACTTTCTCTGAGCACTTTTGGCATAAGATTCCGCTTTTCAAACAGAAACTGCATAATACTGTCTTCACTAAGTGGACGCCCTCCACAAATAAAGGAGGGGCGGCGGAGCTTTAGAAAGTTTAACCGTAGCTTTTCAGCGTTCCAAAGTTATTTCGATGGTGCTGACGTTTGTGGGCGTGCCACCCTCTTCTCTGGGTGCCACCTGCTCAGTTCCGATACCTACTTTCTTAACTTTAACGTCTGGTAGGAATCGGCGCCTAACGACCTCAACGACGTCAACAGCTCGGCTTATGGCTCTCCCTCTTGCCTTAATATTTACCTCTTTTGCTCCGCCGTGGAAGAGGGTTATGCAAGCCAGTACATAGTTCATTACTGGCTTCTTCCCGATCAACACTGAGTTGCTTTCAGACATTTTGGACCGCCTCACTCCTTGTTTCCACTTTTCCTATGGCTTCATAACCATTTTTATCCATAAATAAATACATTACGGTTTAAGCTTCTTGCAAGCAATAAAACGCTTACAGCGAAAGGTTCTTACAAATTAAAACTTGCTAAATGCTTAAATAACCCATACTATTGTAAACACTTTCTAACATTTAATAAAAGTATAAAGAAGCGTTAAAACTTGGAAGCACTAACAAGACGCTCAATTCAGCTGCTGAAAATGTTGTATGAGAAGGGGAAATCAGCAAGCACATACACTTTGCACACGAGGCAAAGCGATTTAGCAAGAGAGCTGGGCATCAGCAGACAAGCATTGAACCTCCATCTGAAAAGGCTCCGAGACCTCAACTTCATAAGGACAGGAAGAGGATTCATAGATGTAACTGAAAAAGGGCTGAATGCTTTAGGTGTATCATCAACACCAGCCTTCATATTTATTAAGGTTTATCCACCCAAAAGAAGCGAAGTCTACGAAAAAATTAGGGAAACAATCGTGCAAAAGGCTTTCAGAGTTGCAGGCGACGTTGACGCTGTACTTATAGTCGAAAGAGATAAACTTAATGAAGTTTTGAGGAGGCTGTCAGCAATTGAAGGAATAAAAGATACAAAATCTTATGTCGCAATAGAATCCATAAAATGAGCGTGCAAGGGGGTCTAAATGAAACTTCTAGAGTACGAGGCAAAGAGGATACTTGCAAAGTACGGTGTTCCAGTGCCAAAAGGAGAATTAGCCGCAAACCCAACCCAAGCTCAAGAGATAGCCTCAAGGCTTAACCCCCCCTTCGTTATAAAAGCCCAAGTTCCTGTCGCTGGAAGGGGAAAAGCTGGAGGAATACTCTTTGCGGATTCGATAGTGGAAGTGAAAAAAGCTGTGGAAAAACTGGTAGGCATGCAAATTAGAGGTATCTCCGTCCGCAGCGTCTGGATCGAGGAGCGGATCCAATCCAAAAAAGAGCTCTATTTTGGCATTACCATTGACAGGTATTCTAAAAGCTATGTGGCAATTGCATCGTCGGAAGGTGGGATGGAAATAGAAGAGGTTGCCGCAAGAACTCCGGAAAAAGTCATAAGGTTCGCCATAAACCCACAGTGCGGTTTCAAACCATATCATGCTAGACAAATGGCGAAACGCATTGGGTATGCTGGAAACCAGTTGTCATTGCTTGGAAATATTTTCTACAGCTTATACGAGGCTGGCATGAATTACGACGCCGAGCTTATTGAAATGAATCCCCTCGTTGAAACCTATGATGGAAATTTTGTTGCTGTTGACGCCCGCATAATAATTGATGATAATTCCCTATTCCGACATCCAGAATTTAAGGACAGAATTTTAGAAAGCGAACTTTCTCCACAGGAAATCGAGGCTGCGAAAAATGGCTTAGCATATGTAAAATTGGATGGAGATATTGGTGTAATAGGCAACGGCGCCGGCTTAGTGATGGCAACCCTAGACGCTATACAACTTTACGGCGGGAAACCGGCAAACTTTTTAGACGTTGGTGGCGGTGCGCCGTCAGAAAAAATCGCGGCAGCGCTAAAAATCGTTCTTTCAGATCCGAATGTTAAAGCCCTGTTTATAAATATTTTAGGCGGAATAACCCGTTGCGACGAGGTTGCAAAAGGAGTCTTGGCTGCAAAAGAAAAGCTAGGCATAGAAAAGCCCTTAGTTATAAGGCTTGTTGGAACGAATGAGGAGGAGGGAAAGCGGATATTGACTGAAGCTGGTATACATGTGCTGGAAAGTATGGAAGAGGCAGCTCAACGCGTTGTAGAAATCGTCAAATGTAGAGCGTGAAAAAATGGGGGTAATAGTGGGCAAGGATACCAAGGCTATTGTTCAAGGCATAACGGGGGCGCAGGGAAGCTTTCACACAAAACTTATGTTAGAATACGGAACACGAATAGTTGCAGGGGTAACTCCGGGTAGGGGCGGAACAAAAGTCCACAACGTCCCAGTATATGACACTGTTGAAGAAGCCTTAGAACATCACCAGGCTGACGCTTCAATAATATTTGTCCCTGCACCCTTCGCGGCTGATGCAGCTTTAGAAGCTCTAGAAAACGGGATAAAAACTGTTGTCATAATTACTGAACATATTCCAGTAAAGGACGCCATCAATGTAATGGCATATGCTAAACAAGTTAATGCCACGATAATAGGGCCAAACACGCCGGGAATAATAACGCCCGGGGAATGCAAGCTTGGAATAATGCCAGCTCACATCTTTAAGCCAGGAGGTATAGGCATGATTTCGAGGAGTGGAACATTAACATATGAAATAGCCGCTGGTTTAACCAAAAAGCAGATGGGTCAATCCACATGTGTAGGCTTAGGTGGAGATCCAATTGTTGGCTTAAACTTTATAGACGTCTTGAAACTTTTCGAAAGTGATCCTTATACAGAGGGAATAGCCTTGATAGGGGAGATCGGCGGAAACCTGGAAGAGCTCACTGCCGAATATATAGTGAAAGAAAGATATCCAAAACCGGTCGTTGCTTTTATAGCCGGCCGCTCAGCCCCTCCTGGAAAACGTATGGGACACGCTGGAGCAATAATAATGGGCAAAGCTGGAACAGCCGAAAGCAAAATGGAGGCTTTTAGAAAAGCTGGCGTTGAGGTGGCTGAAAAACCCGGCGACGTAGCCATATTGCTTGAAAAGCTGATTAGGCGTTAGCTCCTTGGCATAAAGTATATTTGGATGCATATTCTGTTTCTTGTAGCCATAGGCGGGTTGAAGCAGAATGCCAATAATGGATCCATTTAAGAAAACTTTGGCTCAGCAGCGTAGGCTTTATGTTAAGATCTGTAGAGAATGTGGTGCACGGAATGCTACAACAGCTGTTAAATGTCGAAAGTGTCGTAGCAAAAACCTCAGATGGAAAAAGCGAGAGATAGTTAAATAGCATCTGTTTTCACCATAATATTTCTGATGTATGATAACGTATTCCTCTTTTAATTTACCGTATTTGCAGTATAAATTGTTGTTCTGTAAAGATGAAGGCTAAGGAATTAAAAATTCGCTGCCTCGACTCCAAAATGCCTCCAAAATTTTTATCCTAAAGGACTTGCTCCAGCGTTTTAATGCTAAAAAATGTGTTAGAGCAACCATTTTTAAGCAAAGGTACGGCTTGCCCAACAATATTCGCTCTCGATAATGCTTCTCCGGCCAGCTTGACCTCCTCACCGCAGGCAACGCCCACGACGCCATCATAATTTTTAGCTTTCAAAATATTGTAGATGCATGAACCGCCTGGTATAACGTACACATCGTATCCTCTCTTCTCGGCTATTGAAACGGCCCGGTTAATTAGGCAGTCAGAAGAGCAGTGGGCACAAATGTAAGAGGGTATGCTTGGCTCAAACTTTGCTTTACATCTGTTGTCCATGTACTTTCTGGAGCAGTGGGGAAGAAACAACGCCCTTTTCTTTGTCTTTTTAAAT
>JAWCQV010000040.1:0-6056 GCA_038869575.1 Bathyarchaeia archaeon
CTATTGGATTGTATCTTTGGCAAAAAAAAGATGGCGTTTGGAAAAGGAAGCATAAGTTTAATGTGAGAAACATGGAGGAGTGGAATAGGCTTAAGGATGCCATAGAAAAGCTCGCTCCAAAGTTATCGCAGAAGTAACCTAATTTAAAAGCGGCAGGAAACGTTCTTATCTATTCTAGTTATCTAATTAAAAACAATTTTATAATTTGAAAATTAAATTTTAACCGTGGAAGAAATGCATAGCAAATTTAAAAATGTTTTAGAGAAAATTGTTGGCGAAAAAGTGATAGGCCCAGCTCCAACGTTTTCTGTTTTGCATGTCCTTCGCGCTTTGGAGTTAGTTTCCGAAAAACCAGTTGGGCGGGGTAAACTTGCAGAGGAGCTGGGAATAGGAGAGGGTGTTGTGCGCACTATCATCAGTAGGTTAAAGAGGGCTGGAATTATCTCGACGTCTAGGGCAGGATGTCAACTAACTGTTAAAGGACTACAACTTTTTAATGAGTATAGAAGAACTTTTGGAAAACGAGCTAAATTAGATGAAGCCGGACTTATGCCATCACCATTCAACTCTGCCATACTAGCTAAAAATTGTGGAAATAAGGTTAAATCAGGTATAGAACAGCGGGACGCTGCAGTTAAAGTGGGCGCAAATGGAGCCACTACTATAATTTTCAAGAGTGGGCGATTAGTTATTCCAGCAGTCTGCGATGATCTTTCAAAGGATTATCCAAAGATTGCCGAGAGGCTAGTTGCACTTTTAAAGCCAGAGGAAAACGATGTTATTGTGGTCGCCGGTGCTGATACATTAGAATTGGCTGAATATGGAGCCACAGCCGCAGTATGGACACTTTTTGAAGATTGTTAATATGTGTATTTGTCTCCTCCCGCCAATATGCGTTCCAAGGCCATATTAAAGTTGATCATCCCTTCATTTGTTTTTGCCGAAACTGGAATAAGAAGGAATTTTAAACCAAGCTGATAAATAGCCTTCATCATGTTTCTGCTTAGGAGGCGCTTTGTTCCTTCAAGCTTTTGTTCGATGGCTGTTTCCAAGGCTTTTGGATCAGCTGACCAGTCTACAATTTTGTTGACGTCTTCCTCTGAAAGTAGGTCGCATTTTGAAAGTACGTGCACTTGAGGTAATAGAAAGCGGTTGTAGACGGCTGCCGAGAGGAACAAGTTGGAAACATAATTTAGCGGGTTTAGCGAGAAGACGGCGTCGAAGAGGTAGACTATGGCTTTTGGCTCTTTAGTGAGTTCGCTGGCTATGTAAGGTCCACTTGCCCTAAAGGCAAAAAGTTCCATCTGTCCGGGCGTATCTACTAAAACTATGTCTGATTTTAAATCCTCCACGTCCTTTGAAATATTTTCAATCTCATCAGCAAGAAGGTCTGCAGCCATTATTAATGCGCCGTTGGGTCCCAAACCGTACTCTTCCATAATTTTGTCTACGCTTATATAGTCGCGGGCGTCTATGTCAGGCGAATAAGGCAGTGTCAAGGCTCCTGGATCCAAATTCACTATGGCGACGTCTTGTTTTGAAAGCTTCAACCACTCGCTGAAGGATGCTGTTAGAAGAGACTTTCCAGAGCCGGCTGTTCCAATTATGAACACAATAAACATTTCGTCCACTTATTATGCCGATTTACTTCAATAACTCGTGTTCGATGGTAAAAGCTTTTTCTGCAATCCTGGAATTTCTTGGAGTTTTTGACTCCCTATTTCTTTAACCTTTTGACTAGAAATTAGAGATATTATAATGCCTATACAGACAATAGCTATTACAATTATTAGGAGTGCAATAAAGTAGATTGGCAGAACCGTTACGGTAACTATTGGGCTATCAGATCCAGCATAATTATCGTTTCCAGACCAGCTTGCACGAATATAACATGCCCCCGCATGGTTAAGGCTTAGGGTACATGCGAATTGACCATCGAAATTGGTGCTTGTTATATTTTCAATAGTCCATGGAGAACTACCCATTTTGATATAAATCGTTATTTTTGCGTCAGGCAATTTTGGCGTAAGTTGTCCAGAAAGAGTTATTGTGTTTCCTTGCATGGTGAAAGTTGACGAGACAGATAAGGATAAGTTTGAATATTTCAATGTCGCGTAGCTTGCGGATATTTGACCTGGTGACCACTGCTCACATTTTTCAAGCGTGACAACTATGGGATTTTCAACGATTAGGTCTTGCGGGCATTCTCCAACCTTCCATCCCGCTCTCCAATCTCCACCAGTGCATTCTGCAATGTAATATCTGATGCCATTATAGTCCACACAATAAATTGTCCTTGCATGGCGTGGCGGAGTAGGAAGGTTAACACCCACATTCATGTGCGCTTTATTTTTATAGTATAGGAGAACAACGTTGAGACCTCCAGCCTTCATAATTGAAGCTGCCACGTAGCTAAGTAGGTCGCAATCGCCTTTGTTCTCCACTATTGTTTCTATTGGGTATTTGGCTGTTGCTGTTACTTCGTAAGGTATTTGATGAGTAATCATTAAAACTCCGTTTGCAAAATCTTCATAATCGCCTTGATAGATTTCCCAAAGTTTTTCGGCAACTGGCTTCAGCGCTTGCGGCGTAACAAATTTTGGGAAATCTTCTTCTGAAACTTGCTTATGACTCCGCTCAACATAGTATTCGTAAAGTGATTGTGTAACAACAACATTCAACTTGTACTGCCTTGTACCGTTTGGACGATCCATAAGATTATATGTGCGAGTATAATTTTCCGATATGCTAGAATGAACCGTGCAGTAAAATGCTAAAAGAATAAGTATCGCCATAAAGGCTTTTGAAAGTTTTTTCATTCTCCTTCTTGATAATTATTGGTAAGGACTCTTTTATTGATTTTATGAAATAATAATTAATTAATAAGGTGTGTATGGTTGCTTCGGAGAACCCGGATTTTCAATCATCTACAAGCAGTATGCATCAGCGTCTAGCCTGCCCATCATCGCAACCAATAAACTCTGATTCCTATTCCTTAAGTTTAACTTTTCCGCCTTTTTCTCTTATCAGCTCTGAAAGCTGAATTATGGCTTTTCCAATGCGGTCCTTGGCGGTTTTAGAGTCCTTAGCCGTTGTTGATAAGTGGATTTCTATGTGAGGTTTTCTCTCGGCTCCTCTTGGATGAGATTTTATGTAAACGTATGGGTTGTTATGCATTGCAATATCAATTAATGGGGCTAGAGCTGACTCCATTATTTTATCTGCGTATATGCTAGTTTCAAAAAATGTTACATCCCCAGCCTCTTTCCTAAGCATGTAAACGATATAATTATCGAAAATAGCTTCCATTTCAGATGGAACGCCCGGCAATGCAATTAAATCTGTGCTACCTATTCTGACAAAAACTCCCGGTGCTGTGCCAACAGGGTTAGGCAGTGGTTCTGATCCTTCTGGAAGTTTTGCCATTTTAATCCTATGTGGCGTCATTTCAACAGCATCGATCTTTCCAGCCTTGGCGTACTCATCATACTTTTTCTTAACCATATCCAAAGCTTTTTCGTTAAGCTCTAGCTTGCGGTTTATGGCTTTTGCAATCCCTTCTAATGTTTTGTCGTCAAAAGTTGGCCCCAATCCCCCTGTTGTAATTATGAAGCGAGGTTTCCGCTCCAAGGCTTCGCGCACAACACGCGCAATTTCATCAACATCATCACCAACAACAGTTATCCTTGTAACAGTTATCCCTAATGATGTGGAACGTTTGGCAAGCCATTGGGCGTTTGTGTTTAACGTCTTTCCAATCAATAGTTCGTTACCAACGCAAATAATTTCCATCTGCACATTCATTTTTACACCTCTTATAGCATAATTTTAGGATGAGTTTCATTCTTTTATGCTGTTTGCTAAAAAGCTTTAAGGCATGGAATTTTTGCAGTTTATTTCTTTTTGCTACTTAGCCACCATTTCAAGTATTCCTTTCTCCGCCTTTCCTTCTCATCCTCTTCGCTCTCAACCGGAGGACGCAATTTTTCCCTAAGCTCTATAAGTTCTTGCTGCGTCACAGAAAGCCCACAGCTTTGACAAACATAATGTTTGGTGGCTATTATGTAGCGCATTTCTCCTCCGCATTCTGGACAGTACGGCACTCTAATCACTTTCTGCATTAAGAAGGGGTGGGCCTTAAGAAATAGCTTTCGATAAAGAAATTGTCATCCTCAATAAGCTTTCAATAAAGAGGAATTAGATATTTGCTTTTGTTCCTAGCCATTGATTACAAAATGGTTAAACAAAAAGCTTGAAACATATTAAATAACGTTTGACTAATCCGGTTCACGTTATAAAGTTCACTAACCCAGCATCTTTTGCTAGCTTAACGGCCCTGTCCATCTCGTCCCTTGTTAGTCTTCGCCGGAGTTCTGGGATTTCGTATGCTCGCCATTCTGGCCGGTACTGGAACATTACGTTTACTCTGGTTTCTCCGCCGAGGTTTTTGGCTATCCAGTTTAGTATGGGCTTTGTGCAGCATTCAAGATGGCCTGGCAAGACTAGAACGCGTATTATGAGTTCGCCATATTCTTTGGCGATTAAATGGTTTTGGGTGCACACTTCCCAATATTTTGGAGCCTCTGAAATTCGCTCAGCGCAGTCTCCTGGTCCATACTTAAAGTCGAGAAGGTAGACGTCAGAGAAGCTTGCCAGAAGCTGGGCTGTTTCTTTACTGTAATAGCTGTTTGAGTTCCAAACAACTGGAATGTTAATATTTACATGTTTGAATGTTTCAAGCCATTGTTCCAGCCACGGTGTTGGCTCTCCGCCGACAAGGTTTGCGTTTCTACATCCACCCCTTCTTAAGTCTTCAACTTCATCCGCCAACTTTTCGGGCTTGTATGGGACTCCATTTTCAATCCATTGGGATATTGTCCAGTTTTGGCAGTGTTTGCATCGCATGGTGCATCCCATGGTGAATATGGTTCCCGAGGGCACGAGCTCTGGCTCTTCGCCCATATGTTCGAAAATGCTTGAAACAGTTATGGTGTTTCCACATTTGCAGAAGCCCCGTTCACCTTTAAGCCTATTCACTCCACACCGTCGAACGCAGAAGTGGCATCTTTCAAGCATGCGCCTAGCAATTGCCACTTTTAAGTCTAGGTAGGATTTTTCGGGGCTCGGTGTTTCATCCAAATTTTTCCTTTTTAAATCGATTTCCCTTTCAAGTTCACAGAATTGTTTTGTTGTTTCTCCGTGAATCTGCCATAGTTCCTCTAATGTGGCATCTTCTCTGAATTCGGTTGGAAGCTTTTTGGCTATCAGAAACTTTGCTGGCTTTTCATTTTGCATTACAGCGAAATACCTAGCTAAGCTTTTCCTTGCCATCTTGTCATTCAACACAGCTAACGCGTCTGGACGAACAATCCTCCACATTACTGTTCAACCAAAATTTAAGGGCAAACGCCGTTAAAAAAGTGCATATGGATAAGCGTAGCCGCTAGCATGTAGTTTGCCTTTAATTGGGATTTCTCGCCCACATACCGGGCAGCGCATGTCCTTAGTTAAATTCCACCTTGTAATTTCGAAGCTGAAGCGTTTAATTAGAAGCTCATTGCATCCAGGACAATAAGTGTTTTCGGCTGGATGCCCTGGAACATTTCCAATGTAAACGTAGTTTAAGCCAGCACTTTTAGCTGCAGCGTAAGCCTTCTCCAAAGTTTCTATGGGGGTTGAAGGAATATTCGTAAGCTTATAGTCTGGATGAAAACGTAACAGGTGGAAAGGGGTGTCCTCTCCAAGATTCTTCTTTATCCATGTTGCCAGCTCCCTTATTTTTTCGATGGAATCCCCTATTTTTGGCACAACCAAATTCGTAATTTCGATGTGGATGCCGTTTCTCTTCATTTCTTTTAAAGACTCGTAAATAGGCTCCACCGTTGGGACAGCTGAAAAGGTTTTGTAAAATTCAGGGTCTCCTCCACCCTTAAAATCTACGGTGGCAGCGTCGAGATATGGCGCTACCGTTTTAATCGCCTCGGGCGCCATGTATCCATTTGTAACGAAAGTGTTGAAGAAGCCAACTTGATGTGCGAGTTTAGCTGTTTCGTAAG
>JAWCQV010000041.1:0-5974 GCA_038869575.1 Bathyarchaeia archaeon
AACCGCTAAACACTTGAAAGATGTACAAAAATAAGTGTTGCAATGTTGTTAGGCTTAAGATTCTTAACCTTCACCACTACAAAACAGCCTATCCAATCAATAACGTGAACCAACGTATCGAGAGAATTTGCAAAGAGTTCGCCTGGTTTATGCCAAACAATTAAAAGAGATTTCAGGATCATTGAAAGCCTTCAAAGAAGGTTGTGGCACAGGCTGTGGATACTTTCGTAATGCTTATTAATTCGCCAGAATAAAAATTATTCGGTGAATTCGAAAAATGATTAAAAGTCGAGTTGGCTCGAAAGGCGAGCTTTTCCCCCCGAAAGAAATTAGGGAAAAAATAGGCCTAAAGGCTCATAAAAGAGTGATTTATAAAATCGAAGATGGCTGCCTTGTAGTTGAGCCTGTTCCTGATCTCGAAGAACTTCTAATGGAGCCGCCTCTCGCGGAATTAAACCTAGAAGAGTTTCACAGTTTCAGAAAGGAACTGTCTAAGCGGGCTGAAGCTTGAAGCTCCTGCTAGACACTACATATTTCTTACCTCTCATAGGAATAGCGATCAAAAACTTGCCAGCCGACGCAATAATTAGGCTAATACGAAAGGAACATCAAATTTCCATGAGTAACATCACTATATTTGAGCTATCAGCAAAGGGCGCTAAATACGTTGCATCTGGAATCATTCCACCAGAAAAAGTTTCCAGAGGCATAAGAGCCCTAATATATAACGAAACAATAAAAGTTATAGAAATACATGAAACCCCCATCCTGCACACAGCCTTCAAAATCAGAAATATAATCAGCGACTTCATAAATTGTTTAATCTTATCATCCGCCATAAACCAATGTGACGCACTAGTAACAGAAGATACAGACATGCAAACAATAGAAAAAGACAAAAACTATCAAGAACTTATAGCCGCAAAAAACCCAAAATTCAAAATATACAATCTAGAAGAAATTCTATAAAACCGCCATAAACGTTTTACTTTAATTTCATCGTAAATAGGATTAGTTTTTAATATCCAAAGAAAAAGGGTTTAAATCTAGAAATATCCAATAAAGTTGAGTTCTCACAGTCGCACAATAACAGTTTATGGGTGAATGATTGGCTAAAAACGAAATAAGAGTTCAATATTCCGGTTTCATAATTTTTGCCGCAAAAATATTGAGTGTTGCAACTGGTCTGGCCTTCCAGTATATGATAGCGCGTTCAACAGACACCTCAGAGTATGGAGTATGGTTTAACGTAAATGATGTGCTCGCCTACTTCACGATAATGGCTGGGATACTGCCCTTTTGGACCATGCGCTTTGTAGCCAGAGCAGAAGAAGGAGCTGTTAAAACAGGAATTGCCGCAAACTTAGCCATTTCCATAGCCGCAACAATCATCTATTTGCCACTTATACCATTAATAGCCACCGCGCTCGGTGTACAACAATACATTAGCCTTTACATGCTAGTCTCAATCCAAATAGTTGAACTCCACCTGTTGAACGCTTTTGAAGCCTGCTTGAGAGCAAAAAAGCCCCAGACACTAGGCTATGGACTACTAATAGCAGAAGCTTGCAAGGTTCTGTTAGGCTACGCCCTCATATTCAAGCTTCAAAACCCCCTAGAAGGAGCAGTAATAAGCCTAACCATAGCCTTTGCCGCGCAACTAGTATTCTATCTAAAGTTGCTTTTCGAAGACCTTAAACAAAAAGTTAAATGGGCTTATGTAAAAGAATGGCTTAAAGGCTCAGTTGCAAACATTTACAATTTTCTTGGCAACCAAATAGCCGCCTTCATTTTCATAATGCTGTTTACATATGGAGGAGAACCAGCAAGAAGCAATTATGGCGCAGCCTTCCAAATAGCAAACATAATAACATACTCATCTTTCCTGGCTTTCGCCCTATACCCAAAACTTCTAGCAGAAAAAAGCAGCCAAGACATAACAACATCCCTCAAAACTGTCTTAATGTTCGCCATCCCCATGACCGCTGGAGCCCTAACAATACCAGAACTATACTTAACGATTTTAAAAGAAGAATACAAAGTGGCATCGCCAGTATTAACAGTATTAGCCATAGATTCCTTTGTAGTAACAATCTCCACGCTCTACAGCTTCGTACTATATGGATATGAAAGAATAGATGAAGAGGCAAAAATACCTTTCAAAGAACTCATGAAAAGCAAGCTGTTCATAGCCTTCTCACTGCCCTACATTCACTCAGCCATAACAATACCACTCGCATATTATACGCTAACCACATTCACACAAAACCAACCCTTGCCATCAGCACTTGCAGTCGCCATACTAAACTCGGCAGCCCGGTTCGCCATGTTCCTGATTCTATATGCAATGGTCAAAAAAATTGTGAAAACGGAAATACCATGGAAAAAAATTGCCAAGTACATTTTTGCCTCAATAGTTATGAGCGTAATTCTCTTCTCAACCAAAGAAACGCTAGGGCTCCAGCCTGGCAAAGCTAAAGTCCATCAAATTTTAGCCTTAACAGCTTTTGGCGGAGTTTTCTACTTTGCACTACTTTCGGCGATAGATACGGATGCAAAGATGCTTGTAAAAGCAGTTTGGCAAGAAATAAGCATAAGAATAGGCAAGTTAAAATTTATGCGCCATAGTTCTAAAATTTGTTAAGGATTTTAAACTTCTATATAAAGGTCCATAATTCATTCATAATGCTGCTCTTATTCGCCGATCTTCTTCATAACCACGAAGTTTCACTTTAAGTATCGCAGCGCTGAAAAAGCCAGAAACTTAAAGGGGCAAGTATTAAATCTGTTCTGCTACAAATTTACATAGGGTGGTTTTATGCCGAGAGGTTATATGGGGAAAATTCTAAGAGTAAACTTAACCACGAAAAGCTTAGAGGTTGAGCCGACCTCAGAAGAGGTTGCAAGGAAATACATTGGCGGCAAAGGCTACGCCATATACCTCCTTTACAAGTATTTAAAGGGATATGAAAAAGCTGGAATCTCACCAAAGGATATTGACGCTTTAGACCCAGAAAACGTTTTAATATTCGCAACTGGTCCCGGAACAGGCGTTCCAGGCTTTCCGTCTTCTGGCAGATATCATGTGATGGCGTTAAAATCGCCATTGACCGGTTCTGTTGGGAGTGCAAACTCAGGCGGAGAGTTTGGTCCATTCCTCAAGTTTTCCGGGTTTGACGTCGTTGTAATTGAAGGAGCTTCAGAAACACCTGTTTACCTCGCTATTGTTGACGGGAAGGCTGAACTAAGGGATGCAAGCAGTTTATGGGGTAAAAATGTATTTGATACATGTAGGATATTGAAGGATAAGGTTGGGGGCAAAAACACAAGCGTCGCCTGCATCGGACCTGCCGGAGAGAATTTGGCCTACATGGCTTGCATAGTTAATGACGAGCATAGGGCTGCTGGGAGAACAGGCCTGGGAGCTGTCATGGGTTCAAAGAAGATTAAGGCCATAGTCGTTTCCGGAGAAGAGAAAGTTCCAGTGGCCGAGCCTAAAAAATTCTCTGACGTTTCAAAGCGATGCTTAAACGCCATGAAGAAAAACGCTGTTACAGGCCAAGGGCTCCCAACTTATGGTACAGCCATACTAATTAACATAATTAACACAGCCGGTGGACTACCCTACAAAAATTGGCAGACAGGCGTAAACCCAGACGCTGAAAAGATAAGCGGGGAAACCCTTGCAAAGACGTATTTGACAAGTAGGAGGTCCTGCTGGGGCTGCCCAATAGGGTGTGGAAGAGTCACAAGCGTCAAGTCTGGACCCTTCCAAGTTTTAGCCTCAGAAGGCCCCGAATACGAGTCAGTTTGGGCTTTGGGAAGCAGCACAGCCGTCAAAGATTTAGACGCTGTTGTAAAGGCAAACCATTACTGTGACGAGTTGGGATTAGACCCGATAAGTATGGGCTCCACAATAGCAGCAGCTATGGAGCTTAACGAAAGGGGATATATCCCACAGGAAGACTTGCAAGGATTAGACTTACGTTTTGGAAACGCTGCAGCCCTTGTTGAGTCTGTTTGGCGAACTGCCTACAAAACTGGATTTGGAAAATACTTGGCCCTAGGCTCAAGAAGGCTGTGCGAGATTTATGGACATCCAGAACTTTCCATGAGCGTTAAGGGCCTTGAAATGCCGGCCTACGACCCAAGAGCCATAAAGGGCATAGGACTAAATTATGCTACCGCAAACAGGGGCGGATGCCATGTTACAGGATACACGATTTCCCCAGAAATATTAGGGATACCTGAAAAAATAGATCCCCTTAAACTTGAAGGTAAAGCAAAGTGGGTTAAAATATTCCAAGACTTCACTTGTGTTGTCAACTCAACCGTAAACTGCCTATTCACAACTTTCGCCCTAGGAATCAAGGACTACGCCGAGCTTTTGTCAGCAGTTACAGGCTGGGAATTGACAGAGAATGAGATTCTAAAAATTGGAGAACGCATATACAACCTGGAAAGGGTAATAATAAACAAGTATGGATTTGACGGAAAGGACGACTCCCTACCGAAACGCTTGCTGGAGGAGCCCATGCCAGAAGGCCCAGCAAAAGGACACGTAACAGAGCTCGAAAAAATGAAAGCAGAATACTATAAGCTACGGGGTTGGGTCAACGGCGTCCCATCAAAGGAGAAGCTTGCCGAGTTGGAAATAGAACTTTAGAAAAGCAAAAATTCCCTTTTCTTCCTCTTTTATTTTTGGAAGAGCCTTGACTGTGGTATCAGTAAAAATTTTGCTCTTCGCAACCTTACGTAGCAAATATAACACTAGAGAGCTCACCGTTACATGTGATGGAACCCTCCCAAACATGATTGAGAACGCGTCTAAAAAACTGGGACGCAAATTCATCGATGATATTTACGACAGGAGGAAAGGAAAAGTTAGAGACGACATGATAGTAATGATAAATGGGAGAAACATCAAAGACTTGAAAGGAGAAATAACCCTAAAAGACAATGATGTAATAGCCATATTCCCACCCTTAGCCGGAGGCTAAATCGCTAGGAAAGCACTTTTATGACTGATGAGTTTCCAGAGGCATTGCAGATAGAAGTTACAAACAGGTGCAACTTCAACTGCCAAATGTGTATTAGGCATGTCTGGAACGCAAAACCATTAGACATGGATATAACCCTATACAGAAAAATCGCTAGAACTTGTTTTCCAAGATTGAGGAGGCTTGTGCTTTACGGCTTTGGTGAACCCTTCATCCATCCGAAAATTTTTGAAATGCTCCGCATAGCCAGAGAAAACCTTCCAAAGAATGGAGAAATCGTCATAAACACAAACGGCTCATTATTAACCCAGAAAATTACTAACAAAATTGTAAAGGAAATAGGTGTAGACTCCATATCTTTCTCAATAGATACCGTCAGCCAAGCTAAACTAAGCCGTATAAGAGAAGGATCCGACATCAAACTAATAGCCAACAACATTATAGGATTAGCCAAAAATAAGAGCAAAGCTAGAAGAGATTGTAAGCTAGGGTTAGAAACGGTCATAATGGAAAATAACTTTCGGGATATCCCAGACCTGGTTGATTTTGCAGCTTTAAACGATGTTGATTATATAATAGGGTCTCATGTTGTGCCATACACGAAGGAAATTTTCGCTGAAACCATGTATCTAACTTTAAGCAAGCCAACCATTCAAATTTTGAAGCCTTCGTTAAGGCATGGATGGAGCCTCATACATGAATCCACTCTAGAGCTTTTTGGCAAAGCTTACGGCGTGAAAATGATGACCCCTTCCACCCAGCTTATTAGAAGCTTTTGGACCGAAGCAGAAAAGAGGGGCTACTGGGTTAATCTACCACTACTTTTAAGTTCCAAAGAAAAGCTTGACGCCATAAGTCACCTTGAAGAGATTTTCAATAAAACCCGTAAAATTGCACATGAATACCAAATTGATTTAAAGCTGCCAAAATTATACCCAGATGCCAAGGAAAGAAAGTGTCCCTACATAGAAAAG
>JAWCQV010000042.1:0-5910 GCA_038869575.1 Bathyarchaeia archaeon
GAATATGTAAACAATTTCTTATATATAAACTTTTTTTTATATATAATTCTTACTAATTCCACCACAAAGTGATGATATTACATTCAGAAAAGTCGCCTAACTGAAGGATACTGTTGGATAAAATCGATGGTAGCTTTGCTTCGCTTTTGATCACTGCGAATTCCAATGGCGATTTCGATAAACTCTTTTAGGGTTTGATTTGTGAACTCCCATGTTGGCCTCCCGTAGATTAGTCCAGTGCACGTTGAATCAGCATATATGTATAAGGCTTTCCCACCAAAAGTGTATAAGGCCTCTTTTGCGTATCCAAATTTTGGAGCGCCCAAAATTTTGAAGGGCCAAATTTTACATGCTGCAGGCTTCATATGCTGGAGCCCACATAAATGCATGTCCGCCATTTTGTAGAGGAACATACACGAGCCGTCGCTTTTTCTTCGCAAGTATAGCTTATTTAAGCCCGAAACAGTCGTTTCTACACCGTAATTTTTTACTATTTTTAGCCATTCTTGAAAGTTGAGAACCACACTGTAGGCTTTGCAGCACAAGCCGCAAGTGTTACATCTCCAGTCTGCAATGTACTGCCATGGAACGAACAGCATACCCTTTGCCCTTAAACCTACATTATTTCTTCAAAATCTTGAAACTAATTCCTGAATAAAAGTTTATTTTTCTTTCGCCACATGATAAGCTTAGAGTTTTTGAACAATATTCTTCACTAATCCATAGTTAGCCCCATTTTTAGGCATGCCTTTTGTTCCGTCTTTTGTAAGGTTAAACTTTCTTGTATACGTATATTGTGTGGGATGGGTACCCAAGTTTGGGGTTTTCGCAGAAATTTTCCACTTTAAATGGTCTCCAACCAACAATTTCGTAGTCATGGGAGACAACGCGAGCTCCTGATTTGAGTTCAGCCTCAAGTTTTGGTTTTATCTTTTCATTGGCGCTTGTGGTTAAGTATAAAAATACAACGTCAGCCGATGAGAGGTCCACGTTGAACATGTCACCGTTAACTATTGTTACTCTGTCTTGAAGCCCTTCTTCGTAGACCGTGCCTAGGGCTCTTTTTGCAAGGTCTTCGCGTAATTCTACGCCTACAGCCCTTGCGCCAAACTCTTTAGCCGCCATTATTACTGTTCTTCCATCGCCTGCGCCTAAGTCGAAGAAAACTTCCCCTGGTTTGAGCTGAGCTAAAATAAGCATATGACGAACGACTGGTAGTGGCGTTGGAACATAGGGGGCTATGAACAGTAGACATGCCTCCATTTTGGTTTTACCGATATTTTATTCTTTTAAAGATTTTCCCCTTTATTAGGCTACGTATGTTGCCCTTTTAGGTGTTGGGCGTCTAGATTCTCCACATTTCATGGCGCTTTGTGCGCATAGTTCTAAATATTTCTCCTCGTCTCCTGCTCCTATGGCTTCTGCTGCCTTGTGACAAAGCTCGCTGGGTTCTTCACATCCCTCTTCTTTGCATAAGCCTGAAATGTAGAGGCATATTTCCTGCACGTCTTTAGGCTCTAGGACTGCTCTGTTCGTTCTGATTAGGAGGCATAGTTCCCTTGCCAAAACACAGTTTTTAACATATTTTATCCTGTTTAGGACTTCTTCTCGAAGCTTTTTTCGGCTTATCTCCAAGCTTCTTTATCTCTCCACAGTTGCTGAAGGGCGACTCACCCAGATTAACGTGGTCTCCAATTTAAAAGTTGTTGTAGTCTGTCCGCACTTTTACCAGAATCTTTTGCTTATGGCTCTTCGTTCCGCCTCTAAAACAAGCTCATAAAACCTATCAGTCAATGCGTCTTCTTTTTCAAGAACTTCCTTAACGTCAGATGGCTGAACTTTTCTTGCACAGAGGGCTACTGCCGCTGCCTTGCCGTACTTTTCTATCAGACGAGCTGTCTGAATGGCTTGCCTCTGAATTTTTTCCTCGCTTTTGGAAAGCCTTTCGCCCTTCTTTTCAATTAATGGGAGAATCTTCTCCTCTTCAACTCTCAAAAGCCCAATTGCTCCAGAGCCACATTTTGGACATTTTGGTTTTGCTGGCAAGTCTTTAGCACGTGTCATGTCAGCATAACTCCAACAATTTGTACATATGATGCTGCATGTTTCGTTTAACAATCTTGCCTTTGCGGATTCTATGAGCACGGCTCGCATCCTTTCAGGTGGGATAAGGTCTGTTTTCATGCTTACCCGTTCAATGCCGACACGAGCAACGGGGGTGGCTGTTCCGCCGGTTTCAACCTTAACAATTTCCATTCGGCCGGTGCGAATTCGCTCGAGAACTTGGACAAGCTTTTCAACGTCCAAGTCTTTTGTGAAAACTTCTTTTAAGGCTTCATCGAATATTGGGGTTCCCTCGAAGCTTTTCAAAAGCCTTTGAAGACTTACATTGCTGAAGTCAGCCCACTTCTCCAAAGCGCCAAAGCGTCTTGCCACGTGAATCATTCGCCTTTTAAAAATGCCAGTTTTAACAGTAGCCCTTTTCAAAGTATCCCTAACAGCCTGCTCGCCCATCGATGCCATTTCATCAAACAACATGACAATTTGGTCCGCATCTGCAGCGCCCATCGTCTGTATAAATATGCGGTATGGGTCGTGCTGAACCACTATGCCATACCCAATCCTCTCGGAGAGCAACTGTCCAGCAAGCTGGGCTAATGCCCTGTTCGTAAGGGAGCCGAAGTGCGCATGGACTATGACGAAATCCTCCCAGTCTTCGATGGTTATTCGCTTATCCGTCGGCACCGGAATCCCAGCAACCACCTGCTCAACAGTCTCAGCCAAGGCGTCCAGAATCGTTTCCTTTTCCGCCGGATATCTTTCGCTAAGTTTAGATGCTATCTCCTCCGGTGACAGGCCATTGCGGGTTTGAGCTTCCACAAAACCACGGATGTAGCCGACTTCCTGGGCCACCTCAAAGGGCACAGGGATCTCTTCACCTATCCAGCTTGGAATTGCCCCTGTTGGATCGTCCACAGGTTTTACGTAGACCTTGTCACCTGAAATGTGGAGGATTCGCCACGGGCTTCCGCGAATTATGAACTTTATGCCGGGCTTGCCATACTCCGCCATAAAGGCTTCATCCAAAATTCCCACAGCTTGGTCTGTTGTCTCGTCCACTACCAGGTACTGTTTCTCTTCTGGTATCATTGACAAATTGTCAAAGTAATATTCGAAAAGCGCCTTAGTTCTACGCGGTTTTAGAACCACTTTATCTTCGAAGGAAACCCACGCAAGCCTTGGAAAACGTTCATGCATATACCTTAGAATTTTTTCAATGTCTTCCATTGTTAGGTCGGCGTATGGGTAGGTTTTACTAAACATTTCTAGGATTTCGTCAAACTCAAGTCTCTTCTGTTTTAGGAGTAGTCCGGCAATTTGGTGAGTTAATGCGTCATAGGGTTTTGGTGGAATTTCAACTGGTTCTAAATCCTCTTTTAAGGCGCGTCTCGCTATGGCTAAAGCTTCTAAGGTGTCATCCGAATCCATAGTTACGATTATTCCCTCAGCTATACGTCCAATTCTGTGGCCGCTCCTCCCGACACGCTGTATAAGCCTTGTAACTTGGCGGGGACTCATATATTGTATCACTAGGTCTATGCGACCCACATCTATGCCAAGCTCTAGGCTGCTGGTGCAAACCAATCCCTTCAACTCACCGTTTTTTAGGCCTCTTTCCGCTGCTATACGGGAGGGCTTAGCCAAAGAACCATGATGTATGGAAACTGGAAAGTCTATGTCCCAAACCTTGAAGCGGCTTGCCAAAACCTCAGAAATGGCCCGCGTATTCGTGAATAGGAGAACTGACCGGTGGCGACTTATGTAGTCGCGAATTACCTTAAGTCTGGCGGCTACTTCTGGGTGCGTGTAAAGCTGCTCAGCCAGCCCAAAATCTTCCGGCTTAGGCTTTGGGAAGAGTATTTTCAAATGCATTTTTCTGGCAACTGGAACCCGCACAATCTCCACTGGACGACCATTTCCAACAAGGAATTGGGCTACTTTTTCAGGACTGCCTATTGTGGCTGACAATCCTATTATTTGGAAGTCTCTCCCAATCATTGTTCGGAGTCTTTCAAGGCTTAGGGCTAGTTGGCTTCCCCTCTTGCTGTCAGCCATTTCATGCACTTCATCAATAATTACCCAGCGCACCTGCTGGAGGTGCTGCCTCATAATCCAGCCAACCAGAATAGCCTGCAAAGTTTCAGGCGTCGTTATTAAAACGTCTGGTGGACTCCGAGCCTGCCTTGTCCGCTCACGGGTTTCTGTATCGCCGTGCCTAACAGCCAACTTAATGTCAAGGTTGTTACACCACCATTCGAGGCGCTCCAGCATGTCACGGTTTAAAGCCCTCAAAGGCGTAATGTAAAGAACTTTTATACCCGGAGCATGCGGCTCCTGCAGAAGCATGCTTAAAACTGGCAAGAAAGCAGCTTCGGTCTTGCCCGTGGCTGTGGGCGAAATGAGTAAAACATTTTTCCTTTCCAGAATGAGCGGGATTGTCTTCTCTTGCGGTTCTGTTGGTTTAGAGAATCCCCTCTGCTCAATCAATCGCCGAACTGGCTTAACTAGAAGGTCAAAAGCATTTTTAGGCTGTTCTTTCAAGACGCAGTTAACCCCAAATGCTGATAAAATAGCTGAAAACCAAAGGTAAAAGCCTTTTGCAACTCGCCAATACCGAAATATATGACCCTCAAACCTTAAGACAGAAATGGAAAAAGGGGAGACGTGCAGTTTGTGAACGAAACCATAGAGGTTATAAAACGTAGGAGGAGCATACGAAAATTCAAATTAGAACAAATACCCGACCACATGCTGCAGGAAATATTGGAGTGTGCCTTGCTTGCGCCCAACGCGCGGAACCAGCAGAAATGGCACTTCACTGTAATCCAAAATAAAGAAGTGCTGAAAAAGATGGTTGATATTATGAAGGAGAATATGCTGAATTCGGGAATAGATTTTTTGGCGGAACGAGCAAGAGACCCGAACTTTAATCCTTTCTGGAATGCCCCAACAGTGATTCTAATTACGGCTGATAAAACAGCCCGCTTCGCCGAAATCGACTGCGCCTTAGCTGCCGAAAACATCTTAATAGCGGCTGAATCGCTGAGCTTAGGTTCGCTCATAATGACCTCCACAGAATTTTTGTTCATTTCGGAAGAGGGCAAGGAGTTGAAAAAGGAGTTGGGAGTCCCGGAAGGATACGAACACGTCTGCGTGGTGGCATTAGGATATAAAGATGAAAACCCACCAGCAAAGCCTAGAAGAAAAGACGTAATCAACTACATAAGATAAGTGGCAAATTTACGCGCTGTGGCAATCATAAATTTGATAGGCTCTCTATATAGAAAATTAGCGGTAAAATCTAAAATTAAAGTTTGTTTAGGACTTCGCTTTCTATTTTTTCTTCCGCTATTTTGAAAGTGTCTGGTTCCTCCCGCTTAAGTATAGTTTTTAATGCTTTAGAAGAGAGTTCTCTCACAAGTTGTAAAATCTCTTTTCTAGCAACCTCAAAATGTTTTGCTAATAAATCCTTGTCGCTATACATAATTCCAGCGAGAGGGCAGATTTTCTCCATTTTCAAGTACCATTCAATTTTGCCTGTTTTGGTGTTTATGTCGAAGGTTATGGGTCCCGCCACGCATGTTTCAGGTTTGACTGAATGTACAATACATTTGCGTGTTGCCTTATCATAGAATATGCAGTAGCCTTCCGGAGTTTCTCCTGGGAAAGTGTACTCGGCGTGCTCAAAGGGATTTTTAATGTTGATGCCATGTGCCTTTAAGTATTCTAAAATTATTTTTTCACGCTTTTCAGTTATTGGCGGTCTGGCATTCCAGCAACAGTTAATCTTACAAGTACCACAAATATTAAGGAAGTTTTTCTGGCGTTCGCCCTTAGCCTGCATATGCG
>JAWCQV010000043.1:0-5744 GCA_038869575.1 Bathyarchaeia archaeon
ACTTTCTCCGCTAGATTTTCGTCACGTTTTACAAGCTCAACCCTGAAGCCTTTCACTTCTGCTTTTGCCTGCTCATAGTTAACGCCATAAACATAAAGCATGTTTTCGCCATTTTTTGGAAACAAGAGACAGGCAGCCCCTGGGAAGCCAGCAAAATAAATCATATTAGCCTCATTTGTTATTAGGAAGCCATCAAAACCCTTCTCTTCAAAGGCCTTCCTCTTTAAAGCGTCAATCCTCTTCAATCATTTCACCTTTTAAAGAGAAATATGTGCTAAATATTTGGCTTATAAAATGTTCTAAAATTAAATCTGAAGAAAAAGAACGTTTAGCCGCCGCTGACAATGGACATCAAAATCACGTGGTCTCCATGTTTGAGCTTTGTCTCCACTCCGCCGCTCAACTGGTTCAGCAAGTAGCCATTAACTGTTATTATGAAGCTTTGCTTCACATCCGACCCGCCTGGCTCGTAGACAGCCTTGCGGAAAGGCTCGCCATATTTCTCGGCAAGCATAGAAAGCAGATCCGCAAGTGAAGCCCCCTCAGAGATTTCAAGCTCCTCCCCTCTTCCACTGCGAATAATCTCTTTAATGTGCCCAATGTATTCAACTTTAACCTTCAATTCCGTCAGCCTCAACTCTATTTAAAATAAAGCTTGAAAATGTCTTATATTTGTTTAGTTTGAAAGTACGCCGAAAATTAGTGTTACACCTGTTTAAAATCATGGTAAATGACAAAAGCCCCTTCTATGGTTAACTGAATCCTTAAAATTATTTTCATATGAAAAATTGTTTAATAAGTTTAAAACGGCGCCAACACTTTATATGTGCTTCCAGCTCAATGGTTTTCAGGTGTATAAGCTTGTTTGAAAAGGAAATGTTGGGAAAAATTTGCAAAGAAAGGGAGCGTTGGGAAAGAGAGGCTGTCGCCAAAAGCCTTGAAAGACTTCCAGAGAGAGGAGAATTTTTAACAAGTTGGGGCATACCAGTAAACCGCCTCTACACGCCAGAGGACATTGCTCATCTTAACTACTTTGAGGATTTGGGGTTTCCTGGCGAGTATCCCTTCACGCGTGGCATTTATTCAACCATGTATCGAGCTCGTTTTTGGACCATGAGGCAGTATGCTGGCTTTGGCACCGCTGAGCAGACTAATCAACGCTTTAAGTACTTACTGAGTCAAGGGCAGACGGGTTTGAGCGTGGCTTTTGACTTCCCCACACAGGTTGGTTATGACTGCGATCATCCCATGGCGAGGGGCGAGGTTGGCAAGGCTGGCGTAAGCGTAAGCACTTTGCGGGATATGGAAATAGTTTTTGATGGCATACCATTAAATAAGATTACGACTTCTATGACAATTAATGCGCCGGCGGCTGTTCTTCTCGCCATGTACATTGCTGTCGGAGAGAAGCAAAATGTTCCCCAGAGCGTGCTTGATGGCACCGTGCAGAATGACATTTTGAAGGAGTATGTTGCCAGAGGCATGTATATTTTTCCGCCTAAGCCTTCCATGCGCCTAGTCACAGACATTTTTGAATACTGCGCCAAAAATGTGCCGAAATGGAACACCATAAGCATAAGCGGCTACCACATACGAGAGGCTGGAGCCACAGCAGTTCAAGAAATAGCCTTCACCTTTGCCAATGCCATAGCCTATGTACAAGCCGCCATAGAAAGGGGCTTAGATGTTGACAAATTCGCCGGTAGACTTTCTTTCTTCTTTGCAGCCCACAACAATCTTTTCGAAGAAGTTGCCAAGTTTAGAGCTGCCAGACGCTTGTGGGCACGCATCATGCGAGAACGCTTCGGAGCCAAAAAACCAGCCTCTTGGATGCTACGCTTCCACACTCAAACTTCTGGTGTTTCGCTTACAGCCCAGCAGCCCCTAAACAACATTATCCGCGTAACAATCCAAGCCTTAGCAGCAGTTTTGGGCGGAACCCAGTCATTGCACACAAACTCTTTTGACGAAGCATACGCCTTGCCCAGCGAACAAGCAGTCACAATAGCGCTTAGAACCCAGCAAATAATAGCCTACGAAAGCGGCGTTGCAGACACTATAGACCCGCTGGGCGGCTCCTATTACATGGAGTACTTAACCGACCAAATAGAGGAGAAAGCAGTCCAGTATGTAGAGCAGATAGATGAGATGGGAGGAGCCGTTGCAGCCATAGAGAAGGGCTTCATGCAGAGGGAAATAATGGAAAGCGCCTACCGCTACCAGAAGGAGGTGGAAAACAAAAAGCGAATAGTGGTTGGCGTCAACGAGTTCGTAAGCGAGGAGAAAACGCCAATAAAGATTTTGCGAATAGATCCGGAAATCGAGAAAACACTGATTAAACGCTTACAAGAAGTAAAAAGCCAAAGAAACAATGCCAAAGTCAGGGAAGCCTTGGAGAATTTACGGAAAGCAGCCGAGAAGGAAGATGTAAACCTAATGCCCTACATAATTCAAGCTGTTAAGAAATACGCCACCCTAGGCGAAATATGCGACACCCTTCGCCAAGTTTTCGGAGAGTACAAGCCTCCATCCATATTCTAGCCTAGCCAATAACAAATAAGGGGTCACCCTCGCTTACAGAGGCACCCTCGGAAACAAGGATTTCGCGGACTGTTCCAGCCACCGGCGCCGTAATCTCGTTTTCCATTTTCATGGCTTCCAGAATGCATAGAACTTGTCCAGCCTTAACCTGATCGCCCTTCCCAACTTTTATAGATATTATCTTTCCAGTCATAGGAGCCGTGACGGTTCCAGAAACCATTTGTTTAGGCTTCGCCGCCCTCAGCGTTGGTGCTGGTGGTTTTGGTTCAACAAGTGGCTGAACAGGTAGTAGCGCTGACGTGGGCGTTTTTAACTCTGCTTTGAATATTGCTTCTTCAACTTTAACAGTGAAAGGCCTTGTCTTGCTAATTTCTTGCAAAGTCACCAAGTATGCCTTATCGCCAATTTTTATTTGGAGCTGCTTTTCGGGTTGAAGCTTGCCTTCTGGAAACTCCACATTGAAGGATTTGTCCCCAAGCTTAACCGTGAAAGCCTTATCGCGGATTTTTGAAACTTCGATTCGCCATGGTTTTCCGTTTATGAAAATCTCGTAGGTTGCCATTTTAAACACCATGCTCGGCTAGGTTTTGTCTTCCAGCAAGAACCCAAGGTGAAATTCCACGCCTGGTCCTTTGGAGGGTTAGGGCTTTCACCTCGACCAGGCCTGCTATATAAGTGGCTATTGCTGCAGAGACGGCTGCCACTTGCTCAAGTTCCGCCATCCTTTCGGGCTGTATGCTTGTTTTGGCTTCCTCCCGTTTAGCTTTACGCTTTTTGAAGAATTCTAGGGCTATGGCTGGAAACAAAGCGTAGGTGAGCATGTCCTCCTCACTTTCAATGTAGGGTTTAACATCTTCCGGAATCTTGTTTAGGGCTGGTTCAAGGAGGTCTGCTGGACGACATGTTATAGGCTCCTCATCGCCAATAATCAGCCGCTTAACTTCCTCATCTATCGGGGCTGGAGGCTGTCCATAAAACCCCTTAACATAGTCTTTTATTTCCTTTGGCACTGTGCTGTAGCGTTTTCCAGACAAAACATTAAGAACAGCTTGAATGCCCACAAGCTGGCTTGTAGGTGTTACCAAAGGCGGGTAGCCAAGCTCTTTTCGAACTCTTGGAACCTCTTCTAGAACCTCCTTAAGCCTATGAACAGCGTTCTGCTCCCTTAACTGTTCGAGAAGGTTGGAGAACATTCCGCCGGGAATCTGGTGAACCATTATGGAAGGATCGACCTTTTCGGCTTTGGGGTCTATAAGTCCCAACGGGTCATAGTATTTTTCTCTAAGCTCTCTGAAGTAGTCGGCAATTTCCTGTAAAAGCTCCATGTCAAATCCAGGGTCGTAGGGTGTCCCTTTTAAAGCTGCGACTATGGATTCCACTGGTGGCTGGGATGTGCCCCATGCCAACGGCGAAAAAGCCGTGTCTATTATGTCCACTCCGGCTTCGCATGCCCGCAGATATGTCATCATAGCCATCCCGCTAGTGCAGTGGCAATGCAGGTGCACTGGCAAGCCCACCTCTTTTTTGAGGGCGGTTATTAGTTCGTAGGCTGGTTGTGGCGCCAGCATTCCAGCCATGTCCTTTATGCATATGGAGTCGCAGTCAAGCTCAGCCAGTTTTTTGGCGACATTCACGTAATAGTCTATTGTGTGGACTGGGCTTATGGTGTAGCATATGGTGCCCTGCGCGTGTCTCCCCACCCGCTTGACGGTTTTTATGGCGACTTCCATGTTGCGAACATCGTTTAAGGCGTCAAAAACTCGGAATATGTCAATGCCATTTTCAGCGGCCTTCTCCACAAACTTTACAACAATATCGTCCGGATAATTCCGGTAACCAACAATGTTCTGTCCCCTCAAAAGCATCTGTAGTGGCGTGCGCTTTATGTGGCGTTTTAATTGGCGGATTCTTTCCCAAGGGTCTTCAGCCAAATAGCGTATACAAACATCGAAGGTGGCACCGCCCCAAACCTCCATGGAGAAAAAGCCAACACCGTCCATTTTTTCTGCTATTGGAAGCATGGATTCAGTGCGCATCCTAGTCGCCATAAGCGACTGGTGGGCATCGCGAAACGTAGTGTCCGTAAACTTGACGGGTTTAGATGCCATAAGCCGTTGCCTCTTGAGGATTTTGAAGAATGGTTAAGCCACTATTAATCTGTAATGGTCTCTTTTGCGAATTATTTGCATCCATATTTCCTTTCAAGCCATTGTACTGCGAAGTCAACGAAGTCTGCGGCGTCGAAAAGGTAAGATTGGGCTTCTCCAACCCTTCCGACCTGTCCTCTACCAGAGGCGAAATATTCTCTTGGTATAGCCTCAAAATATTCACGCGCGTTAGGCAGAACATACCCACAAGTGTCAAACTCCTCAACTTCAACCCAAACTTTTTTGCCTTCTTGTAAAATTGGCACTTTGTAGCGTATGACCAGCTTATTAGGCACTTTGGCTAAGTGTTCCGCGTAATGCAAGAGCGTAATCGAGCCGAAAGGCACGCCAAGAAGCAGAACCTTGCCCTTGGCCTCACATAGTTTGGCGAACGGCGAACCCGGCCCGTAACCATATTGGAGTGGATGGTTTTCCGTGAGCCACTTTGCCTTTGCTCCGACAGCCACACATGAAGCCTCTGGATTGCCGCTTCTGCAAGCACCAGGCCATGTGCGCAAATATTCGGTTAGTATGCCCCATCTCCTGTAAGCCCTAGAAGTGGCTGGGTTGAAGGGAGGAAACTCCTCTAGGTATGCCCTTTGCCACTCCTCTGGCCATTCTTTGAACACGTATGGTGCTTCCCAAGGCGAGTCTTCCCAGCCAACATACATCATCAAAGTTCCTGCCTCGCCTAGAACTTCCAACAGGGCTTGGATGACAACGTCTGGGCCGCCCACAACCCACCCCACAGCCTTAACAGAGGCATGAAGCATTAACGTGTCTCCAGAAGCCACTCCCAGCCTTTTCAAGTCAGCCACTAGTCTGCTCTTTGTTATTGGAGGGATTCCGCTTTTTACTGGCTGCTCTCCCATCTTACAACACTTACAACGGGATGTTTGCATGCTTTTTGGACGGCCTAGCCTCGCGTTTTGTCATAAGCATTTCAAGAGCACTAATAAGCTTCGGCCTTGTTTCAGCCGGCTCTATAACCTCATCAATGTAGCCTTTCTGCGCTGCCACATAAGGATTGGCAAACTTCCGCCGGTAATCACTAAC